>JAPLOK010000348.1 GCA_026400775.1 Alphaproteobacteria bacterium
ACCGAGACCATTCTGCGGCTGATCGGCGTGGTGTTCGGCGCACTCGGCGCGGCGCGGCCCGATGCGGCGCTGGCCGCGCCCTTCGGCACCATCAATGGCCTGTCCATGGCGGGCAAACGCGCCGATGGCACGCCTTGGGTGTTCTTCAATTTCCATGGTGGCGGGTTGGGCGGCACGCCGCAGGGCGATGGGCTGCACCACGCCAACAACCCGATCTCCATGGCGGTGATGCCGCCGGTGGAAATCCTGGAAAGCCGCTACCCCATCGTCTTCACGCAATGGGCGCTGCGCGATGGCAGTGGCGGCGCGGGGCGGCATCGCGGCGGCGTCGGCGCGGTGTACGAGATCGAGGCACTGACCGAGGCGCGCGTCGCCTTGCTGGGCGAGCGCGGCACGCGCGGCCCCTTCGGTGTGGCGGGCGGTGGCGCGGGTGCGATGAACCGCTTCACCTGGAAGAACGACGCCGATTGGGTGACGCCCGCAAGGCCCTCGAAGGTGGCCGGCGTGGTGCTGCGCGCGGGCGGGCGCGTGCGGCTGGAAACACCCGGTGGTGGCGGCTGGGGGCCGCCTGAGGAGCGTGACCCTGACGCGGCCGCGCAGGATCGCGCGATGGGGTATGTGCGATGACCCCGCCCGATGATCGTAGCGCCGAAGGGCGCGGAGAGCTGAATCGCTCGGGCATCGTCGTCGGCGTGGACGTCGGCGGCACCTTCACTGACATTTTCGCACTGGACCACAACGGCTTCCGCGTCGCCAAGGTGCCATCCCGCCGCGGCGATGAGGCCGCGGGCTTCATGGATGGCCTCTCCGCCGTTGGCGCCGTGCGCGACATGGCGGCGATCGTGCATGGCACCACCGTCGGCACCAATGCGCTGCTGGAACGCAAGGGTGCCAGGCTTGGCATCATCACCACCGAGGGGTTCCGCGACGCACTCGAGATGCGCCGCCGCGACCGCCCGCGCACCTGGGGCCTGATCGGCCAGTTCGACCCCATCGCCCCGCGTGACCTGCGCCTGGAAGTGCCCGGCCGCATGCTGGCCGATGGCACGGAACACCGCGCGCTCGACCTCGACGCCGTGCGGGATGCCGCGCGCACGCTGCTGGCGCGCGGCGCTGAATCCTGCGCGGTGGTCTTCATCAACGCCCACGCCAACCCCGCGCATGAGGCCGCCGCGGTCGCCGTGCTGCGCGAGATCTGGCCCAACCCCTTCACCTGCGCCAGCCACGAAGTGCTGCCAGAAATCCGCGAATTCGAACGCAGCTCGACGGCCGCGCTCAACGCCTATCTGATGCCGCTGGTCGCGGGCTATCTGGCGCGGCTGCAGGCGGCCCTGGCGGGGGCTGATTTCGCAGGCCAGTTTCACATCGTGCAGTCCAATGGCGGCGTGATGGGCACCGATGCGGCGCGCCGCCTGCCGGTGCGCACCGCGCTCTCGGGCCCTGCCGCCGGTGTCATCGCCGCGTCGCGCATCGCCGTCGCGGCTAGCTATCCGGACATCATCACCGGTGATCTCGGCGGCACTTCCTTCGATGTCTCCATGGTGGTCGGCGGCGAGGCGGCGCTGATGCCCGAGACCAGCATCGATTTCGGTCTGGTGATCCGCAGCCCGATGGTCGAGATCACCACCATCGGCGCCGGCGGCGGATCGATCGCGGGCGTCGATGCCGGCGGACTGTTGCAGGTGGGGCCGGAAAGCGCGGGCAGCCGCCCCGGCCCGGCCTGCTACGGCCAGGGCAACACACGCCCCACGCTGACCGATGCGCAGCTTGTCCTCGGCCGCATCGATGGCGCGCGGCCGCTGGGCAAAGGCCTGCCGGGCCTAGATGCGCAGGCCGCCGAGACGGCAATTGCCACCCATGTCGGCGCGCCGCTTGGGCTGCCCGCGGCGCGCGCCGCCGAAGCCGTGCTGCGCGTGGCCGATGCCAAGATGGCCGGCGCCATCCGGTTGGTCTCCATCGAGCGCGGGCATGACCCGCAGCGCTTCATGCTGATGCCCTTCGGCGGCGGCGGCGCATTGCACGTGTGTGCGCTGGTCCGCGATGTCGGGCTGCGCGGGGCCATCGTGCCGCGCTATCCGGGCGTGACCTCCGCGCTGGGCTGCGTGCTGGCCGATGTGCGCATGGACCGCGTGGCCAGCGTGAACCGGCCACTCGCAGCCCTCGACATGGCGGGCTTCGCCGCACTCCTGCAACGCGAGGGTGCCGCCGCACGCGCCGCCGTGGAAGAAGCCGGCCTGCCGCTGGAAGCCGTCGAAAACCAGTTCGCGCTGGACATGCTCTACCAGGGCCAGACACACAGCATCGCCGTGCGCCTGCCCGAGGCGGTGGCCGCCACGCCGGATATCGCGGGCATCCAGGCCGCCTTCGAGGCCGCCTATCTGCAATCCTATTCTCGTCTGCTGCCCGGCGTGCCGCTGCACATCGTCTCGCTGCGCGCCACCGCCATCGGCCGCCGGCCGCATTTCGACCTGGCTGCCTTCGCGCCCCAGGGCGGAGCGACCGCGCCGCGCACGTCGCGCCGGGCCTGGTTCGGCGCCTGGCACGAGACACCCATCTTCGACCGCCTGGCCCTGCCAGTCGGCGCGCGCATCACCGGCCCGGCCATCCTGGAACAGCCGGACGCCACCACCGTGCTGGAACCGGGCTTCAGCGCCCGCGTGGACGCGATTGGCAACCTGATCATCGAGCGAGACGCATGATGGAACACACAGCCCTGCTGCTCTGCGACCTGCAGAACGACTTCCTGCACCCTGATGGTGCCTATGGCCGTGCGAACTGCACCGCCGCGGATATCGCGGCCCTGCCGGCACGCCTCGCACCACTCGTCGCGCATGTCCGCGCGCGCGGTGGCTGGATCGTCTCCACCCACTTCACGCTGGTGCCCGGACGCGGCGGCGAACCCTTCATCTCGCCACACCTGCTCAAGATGCGCCCCTTCCTCAAGCGCGGCGATTTCGTGCCCGGAAGCTGGGGCCACGCCGTGGTGGACGAACTGGGCGTGCCCGACATGCAGGTCGAAAAAATCGCCTACTCCGCTTTCTACATGTCACGGCTGGAATGGGCGCTGCGACGCGCCGGCATCGAACACCTGCTGGTCGCGGGTATCGTCACCAATGGCGGCGTCGCCAGCACCGCACGCGACGCCCACGTCCGCGAATTCCACACCACCATCCTGGAAGACGGCTGCGCCGCCTTCAGCCGCCGCATCCATGACGAGGCCATCGCAGGCCTCAGGCCGGTGGCGGATGTGATCTCGGTGGCCGATGCGTTGCGGATGTAGCGCTGGTTGATCTGGGGAGGGACGCCGTCCCTCCCCAAACCCACCCGCGCAACCCTTCAGCGCAGCGGCAGCGCGTAGATCAGTCCGCCATTGGTCCAGAGGTTGTTCGGCCCGCGTGGCAGGGCGACGGGTGTACGTTCGCCCATGTGGCGTTCGTAGATTTCGCCGTAGTTGCCGATGCTGCGGACGATGTTGAAGATCCAGTTGCGGTCCAGTCGCAGGCTTTCGCCCAGTTCGGGTGTCACGCCCAGCAGGCGGCGTGTGTTGGGGTTGGTGCTGGTGGCGCGTTGCTGTTCGGCGTTGGCTTGGGTGACGCCTTGTTCTTCGGCTTCGATGACGGCGTAGGTGTACCAGCGCACGATATCGAGCCAGTTGTCATCGCCGCGGCGGACGTAGGCGCCGTAGGGTTCCTTGCTGAAGCGTTCGGGCAGGATGGTCCATTGCGCCGGGGTTTGCATGGTGCTGCGCACGCCGGCGAGTTGCGAGGCATCGGTGCCGAAGGCGTCGCAGCGGCCGGCGATCAGGGCGGGCACCACCTGGTCCAGGCGTTCGAAGAGCACCGGGCGGAAGGGCACGTTGATGCTGCGGAAGTAGTCGGCGGTGACCTGTTCATTGGTGGTGCCCTGGATCAGGCAGATGGTTGCGCCGTTGAGTTCGCGCACCTGCCGCACGCCCAGGTTGGAGCGGATGATGAAGCCGTGGCCGTCGTAGAAATAGGTGACCGCGTGCCGCAGGCCGAGCGTGGTGTCGCGCAGCATGGTTTGCGTGCTGGTGCGGAACAGCACGTCGATCTCGCCCGAGCCGAGTGCCGTGAAGCGCGTGGCCGAGGAGAGCGGCACGAAGCGCACCCTGGTGGCGTCATTGAAGATGGCTACCGCGAGGCCGCGGCAAAGGTCCACATCCATCCCCTGCCATTCGCCGCGGCTGTCGGGCTGGGCGAAGCCTGCGACGCCGGTGTGGATGCCGCAGACCAGTTGGCCGCGCGCGCGCACGGCGTCGAGCGTGGCTTGCGCATGGGCGGGGGTTGCGGTGAAGGCGGCAGCGACGAGGGCTGCCGCCGCAAGGGCGCGTTTGAACATGCTCGGCCTCCTCAGGACGGGGCCGATGCTGCTGTGCGGTGTGCGGCAGGGTCAACGCCGCAAGTGGCGTATGACCAAGGTTTCATGCCGTGTTGGTGGCCGCGCGGTTTCACACCACCGGGCTGCGCCCGCCATCGATGTTGATGGCCGTGCCGGTGATGTAGCCGCCCATGTCGCTGGCCAGCAGCAGCGCCTGGGCCGCGAATTCATCGGCCAGCCCGATGCGGCCCAGCGGTACGGCGCGGCCCTGTTCGGCCTTCCATTCTTCCCAGGTGATGTTGCGCTTCTCGGCGGCGTGGCGGCGCACCCATTGGTCGCTCTCGATGATGCCGACCAGCAGCGCGTTCACCAGGATGTTGTGGGGCGCGAATTCATTCGCCAGCGCCTTGGTCAGCGCCATGCCGGCGGCGCGCGAGACGGAGGTGGGTGCGGAGCCCGCCAGCGGTGCCTTGGCGCCGATGTTCAGCACATTGATGATACGCCCCCAGCGCCGTTCCTTCATGCCCGGCAAGGCAAGGCGTGCCAGGCGCACGGCGGCAAACAGCTTCAGGTCCAGGTCATCCTGCCAGAGCGTGTCGGACACTTCGAGAAACGGCCCGCGCTGTGAGGTCCCAGCATTGTTGACCAGGATATCCACCTGGCCGAGGCCGGCCTGCGCGGTGGCGAAGGCGGCGGTGCAGCCTTCGGCGGTGCGGATATCGGCGGGCACCGGCACTACCTTCGCCGCCGGTGCGGCGGCGCGGATCTGCGCCGCGGCCGCTTCCAGCGCATCGGCGCCGCGCGCGACGAGGGCCACATGCCCGCCGGCCTTGGCGAACATCATCGCCATGGCCAGGCCGAGCCCCTTGGAGCCGCCGGTAATGATGGCCGCGCGGCCGTTCAAAGTGATGTGCATGGCGATGGTCCCCCCAGTGTGGGGGGGCAGACTAGGTCACTGCCAGGCGCCCGTCACGCTGCGCGGATGTCGCGCGCCAGTTCGCTCACGTTGCGTTGCAGGCCGCTGCCCGCGCCATGCACCGCATCGGCCACGCGCCCGACCGATTCGGCCGCCGCTTCGGTCTGCGTGGCGTCCTGCGAGAGTTGCTGGATGGTCGAGGACATGACCGACATGCCATGCGCGGCCTGGGCCACGCGGGCGGCGATTTCGCGCGTGGCATCGCCCTGCTGCTGGGCGCTGGCGGCGATGCCGGCGCTGGTCTCGTTCAATTGGCCGATCACCTCCGCCATGGCGCGGATCGCCTGCACGGCCTCGTTGGTGGAGCCCTGCATGGCGGCGATCTGCGCGCCGATCTCCTCGGTGGCGCGGGCGGTCTGCGCGGCCAGTGTCTTGACCTCGCCGGCGACGACCGCGAAGCCCTTGCCAGCCTCGCCGGCGCGGGCGGCCTCGATCGTCGCGTTCAGCGCCAGCAGGTTGGTCTGGCTGGCGATGCTTTCGATCAGGCGCACCACCTCGCCGATGCGGCCGGCGGCGCCGGCCAGGGTCTGCATGGTGCCATCGGTACGCCGCGCATCCTCAGAGGCGCGCGAGGCGATGCGCGAGGCGTCTTCGATCCGTCGTGTGATTTCGGTCACCGAGGCGGAAAGTTCCTCCGCCGCGGCGGCCACGGCTTCGACGTTGCGTGCCGCTTCCTCGCTGGTGCCGCCCAGGCTGCGCGAGCGCTGCGTGGTCTGCCCCGCCGTGTCGCGCAGGCGGCCGGCCTGTGCGTTCAACTCGGCCGCGCGTTCGAACAGCGCGTTCGTCGCCTGGCCCAGTTGCTGGGTCATTCGCTCGGCGGTGGCTTCGGCCTGGGCGCGGCGTTCGCTCTTGGCGCGCTGTTGCTGTTGCGCGCCCTCGGCCTCCAGCGCGCGGACGCGCTGCGCGCCCTGGCGCAGGCCATCGAGCGCGCGCGCCATGTCGCCCAGTTCGTCGCTGCGCTGCTGGTGCGGCACGGTGGCCTCCAGCTGGCCCTGGCCGATGGCGTGCAGCCGCCCGGTCAGGTCGCGCAGCGGGCGCAGGGTGCGCGAGAGCAGCCACCAAGCCAGCAGGCCCGAGACCAGCAGCAGCGCCGCCGCCCAGCTCGCCTTGGTCATCAGGTTCTGGCGCAGTTCGGCGTGCATCGCATCCAGCGGGACGCCGACGAAGAGAATGCCGACCTGCCGCCCCGTCGCGTCGCGGATCGGGTCGTAGATGGTGATGTGATCGCGGCCGAGGATATTGGCCGGGCCGCGATAGCGTTCGCCGCGCTGCACCACGGCGGTGTGTGCCGGCCCCGCCGCCAGCCGGGTTCCGACCGCGCGCGCGCCCTGCGCATTCAACACCGAGGTGGCCACCCGCACATCGCCGGCGAAGATGGTCGCGACACCGTCCAGGCTGCGCGAAGCAACATCGACCACATCGGAACGGCCATTGACCGGCTGGCCGCCGCGCAGCAGCCGGCCTTCGGCATCCAGCGCCCAGCCCTGGCCCAGCAGCCCGAGGCTCGATTCCAGGGTCACCAGGCTGCGGTCTAGCCGGGTGCTCAGACGTTGCCAGGCCTGGTCATTGGCGCGCCAGGCGGCGAGACCGATGTTGGCGAGCAGGGAGATGGTCAGCAATGCAAGTATCATCAGGATGACGCGCGGTACCAGCGGCAGCCGTATCAGGTTCTTGGACATACCGGCAATTCCTCAAATTGGTCGGGTGCAGCATCGTGGCCAAAGCTGAACATGCGGCTAACCGGCTGGCCCGAAGCGCCTTTTCGTCATGGGATTCAGAAACATGCAAACCGGGAGGCCCCATGACACAGCGTCGTATCCTTGCGGCCCTGGCCCTGACCGCGGCTTTCGCCGCCCCCGCCACCGCGCCCGCCGCCGCGCAGACCCCATGCCCGCATCACGGCGCGCTGGATGATGCCTTTTGCGACGCCAATCGGGACCTGGTGGCCGACGCGCCCGAGCCCGCCCGCCAGCGCGACCCCTCCACCCTGGTCTTCGCCTATACACCGGTCGAGGACCCCGCCCTTTATGCCAGCCAGTTCCGCCCCTTCCTGGAACACCTGACCGCCTGCACCGGCAGGCGGACCGTGTATTTCCAGGTCACCTCCAATGCCGCGCAGGTCGAGGCGATGCGCTCCGGCCGGCTGCATATCGCGGGCTTCTCCACCGGCCCCACGGCCTTTGCGGTGAACCTGGCCGGTGCTGCGCCCTTCGCCGTCAAGGGGCATGCCGAGGCCTTCGAATCCTACCGCGTCGTGGTCATCACCCGCGCCAATTCCGAGATCCGCAGCATGGGCGATCTGCGCGGGCGGCATTGGCGTGGCGCTGGATGATGCGATCGACTTCTTGCACTGGGACCGGGTGGCGACGATCCTGCCCGCTATCCTGGTGGTGGTGGTGATCGCGGAGATCGCGGTGACGCAGATCCGCGAGCGGTTGATCTGATCACCGCCGGAGCCCCGGCGCCTCCATCGGCATCCCGCGCGCGCGATGCGCAAGGTACAGCTCCAGCGCCAGGTATTCCGCGCCCCCCAGCGGCAATTGTTCGGCGCGCACACCCAGCGAACAGGCGCGCAGCCTGCGGTGCAATGAGCCGAGCGTGTTCCACTCCAGCCGATAGGCCGGGTAGCCGGCGCCGATCCCGCTGCTGATCACATCGCCGCGCAGCCGGCGGCCAGCATTCTCGTCATGGCACTGGCCGCAGGAGAGTTTCAGCTGCCCTTGGCGCGTGGCGTAAAATTCGCGGCCGCGTTCGAGAAAGGGCGCGGCGGCACCATCCACCGGCACCGACATGGGCAGCCCGCGCGAACGCAGCGCAATCGCCGCTGACGTTCAAGCGTGCTATCGCGGCCTCCCGTTTTCTGTGTGGCGAGTATTCGTGCGGCGGCCGGTCCAAGGCAAGCGGCTTGGCGCCGGCGCCGCAACGCGGCATGGAGAGCCCGTGCACACCGAATACGACATCCTGGTGATCGGCGGCGGCGTGAATGGCGCGGGCATCGCGCGGGATGCCGCGGGCCGCGGCCATCGCGTGCTGCTGGTGGAAAAGGGCGATCTGGCGCAGGCCACCTCCTCCTCCTCCTCCAAGCTCATCCATGGCGGGCTGCGCTATCTGGAACATTATGAATTCCGCCTAGTGCGCGAGGCGCTGGCCGAACGCGAGGTGCTGCTGCGCGCAGCGCCGCACATCATCTGGCCGATGCGTTTTGCGCTGCCGCACCGGCCGGAGATGCGGCCGCGCTGGATGATCAGGCTGGGGCTGTTCCTGTACGACCATCTGGCGCGGCGCGTGACGCTGCCGGCCGCCGAATACTTCCTCACCGCAAGCCACCCCTATGGCGCGCCGCTGTCACCTTCCATCACCCATGGCTTCGCCTATTCCGATGCCTGGGTGGAGGACAGCCGTCTGGTGCTGCTGAATGCGCGCGATGCCGCCGCGCGCGGTGCCGTGATCCGCACGCGTTGCGGCTTCACCGAAGCCGGGCGCCACGCGACGCATTGGGATGTGACGCTCTCCGATGGCGCGCGCATCACCACGCGCGGCATCGTCAACGCAGCCGGCCCCTGGGTGGCGCAGGCGCTGGATGCGACGCATGTGCAGGCCGAGGGCCGCGTGCGGCTGATCCGCGGCAGCCATATCGTGGTGCCCGCGCTCTATGCCGGCGAGCAGGCCTATATCCTGCAGAATGACGACCGGCGCGTGGTCTTCGTCATTCCCTACGAAGGCAAATTCAGCCTGATCGGCACCACCGATGTGCCGCATGAGGGCGATGCTGGCTCCGCCCATTGCACGCAGGAGGAGGCGGAATATCTCTGCGCCGCCGTCTCCCGCCAGTTCCGCCAGCCGGTGAGCGTGGCCGACATCGTCTGGCGCTATTCCGGCGTGCGGCCGCTGTTTGATGACGGCGCGGATGACCCTTCGGCCGTCACGCGCGACTATGTGCTGAAGCTGGATGACAAGGCGGCGCCGCTGCTGAACATCTATGGCGGCAAGATCACCACCTTCCGGCGTCTGGCCGAGGATGCGACGGGCATGATCGGGGCCGCGCTGGGTCGTGCCGGCACGCCCTGGACGGCGGGCGCGACACTGCCCGGCGGTGATCTGGGCGGCATGTCGCTGGCGGGGTTCGAGGCCGAGATTGCCCGCCGCTTTCCGGCCCTGCCGCATATCGGCCGGCTGGTGCGCCGCCATGGCGGCGAATTGCCCGCGGTGCTGGGCGATGACGCGGGGGCGGATCTGGGCGCGGGGCTCATGGAGCGCGAGCTGGACTGGATGCGCGCGCGCGAATGGGCGGTGACGGCCGAGGATGTGCTGTGGCGCCGCAGCAAGCTCGGCCTGCATATAAGCGCCGCCGAACGCGATGCGCTGACCGCCCGCCTGGGCTGAAGCGCCGCTCGGCCTTCACGGCGCGCTGGCCTGGCCCTCGCCCAGCGGGCGCGTCATCAGCACGCTGTCCACCCAGCGCCCATGCTTCCAGCCAATGCC
>JAPLOK010000181.1 GCA_026400775.1 Alphaproteobacteria bacterium
ACAAGCGTGGCTACCCCGTGACAGTGAACCACGATGCCGAAACCGCCCGCGCCCAGGCCGCGGCCGCGCGCGTGTTCGGCGGGGAGGGCGTAGTGAAGTCCCGCCCGCCGATCATGGGCGCGGAGGATTTCTCCTATATGCTCGAGGCTCGGCCCGGCTGCTTCGTGCAACTCGGCCAGCGCGGCGCGGATGGCAAGGGCGGCGTGCCGGTGCACCATCCGAAATACGACTTCAACGACGAAGCCATCCCCTATGGTGTCTCCTTCTTCACCGCGATGGTGGAGCAGGAAATGCCGCGGTAGGGTCTGATCTCTTCAGGCTGAACCAGCCTGAAGAGCGAATCACCCCCTCGACCACCTCGCGCTACTCGCCCGGCGCCTTCAGCTTCAGCGCCAGTGCATGCAGGCCCGAGGCGAATTCCGCCGCCAGCGCATCATTGACCAGCCGCGTGCGCGCCACGCGGTTCATGCCGGCGAATTCCGCGGCGACCAAGCTGACCGTGTAGTGCGTCTGACCGCCGGGTGCAGCCCCGGCATGGCCGGCATGCAGGTGACTGTCATCCTTCACCATCAGGCTGTCCGGCGCGAAGCGCGCGCTCAGCGCTGCTTCGATGCGGGCAGCGCGGGTCATTCGTCGTCGGTGCTTTCGGGCGCGGTCATCATCGTATTGGCGACATCGTTGGATTGGCCGCGAATCTTGGCTTCCAGCGCATTCGCCACGGCCGGGTTGTCGCGCAGGAAGGACTTGGCATTCTCGCGCCCCTGGCCGATGCGCTGGCCTTCCGCGCTGAACCAGGCGCCGGATTTCTCGACCACACCGGCCTTTACGCCCAGGTCGATCAATTCGCCCACCTTGGAGATGCCCTGGCCGTACATGATGTCAAATTCCACCTGGCGGAAGGGCGGGGCCATCTTGTTCTTCACCACCTTAACGCGGGTGGTGTTGCCCACCACCTCCTCGCGTTCCTTGATGGCGCCGGTGCGGCGGATTTCCAGGCGGATCGAGGCATAGAACTTCAGCGCATTGCCGCCGGTGGTGGTTTCCGGGTTGCCGAACATCACGCCGATCTTGAGGCGGATCTGGTTCAGGAAGATCAGCAGGCAGTTGGAGCGCGAAATATTGCCCGTCAGCTTGCGCAGCGCCTGGGACATCAGGCGCGCATGCAGGCCGACATGGCTGTCGCCCATCTCGCCTTCCAGCTCGGCCTTGGGCACCAGGGCGGCGACGCTGTCGATCACCAGCACATCCACCGCGCCCGAACGCACCAGCGTATCGGCAATCTCCAGCGCCTGCTCGCCAGCATCAGGCTGGCTGATCAGCAGGTTGTCCACATCCACGCCCAGCTTGCGGGCATAGCCGGGGTCCAGCGCGTGCTCGGCATCGATGAAGGCGCAGGTGCCGCCCTTCTTCTGCGCCTCGGCGATCGCGTGCAGGGCGAGTGTGGTCTTGCCCGAGGATTCCGGGCCGTAGATTTCCACGATGCGGCCCTTGGGCAGGCCGCCAATCCCCAGGCCGATATCCAGGCCCAGCGAGCCGGTGGAAATGACCTCCACATCCTCCATGGGGTTCTTGGACCCCATGCGCATGATGGAGCCTTTGCCGAAGGCACGCTCGATCTGGCTCAGCGCGGCATCGAGCGCCTTGGACTTGTCCACCATGAAAACCCTCTCCCATTGCAACCGGCACGCGTGGCGTCCCGATTCCATGCACGTGATTGCATCTTGCCGGCGCAGTGCTGCGCTGCCAAGGATGCAAGCTTCATGTTCACATCATGTTCTGGTTTTCTGATCCTGTCCAGCCCCCCACGGCCGCGGTCAGCGCGGCTGGGGTGAATGGCTTGGCCAGATAGCGCCAGCCCGTCGCCGCCCAATCCACTTGCAGGGCCGAAGCGGCATAACCCGACAGCAACAAGACGCGCAGCGCCGGCCGCCGTGCCACGGCGGCCTGTGCCAAGGCGGCGCCGTCCATGCCCGGCATGGCGATGTCACTGACCAGCATGTGCGGCGCGGCTTCATCCAGCAGCTCCAAGGCTTCCTCGCCGGTCTCGGCGGTTGTCACATGGTGACCGGCCTCTTCCAGCGCGCGACGGCCCAGGCGCAGCAGCAGCGGCTCGTCATCCACCAGCAGCACGCGAAGTGGGCCGGCGGCGGGCGTGGGTGTTGGCATGGGCGCGACCTCGCCCTCCGCCCGCGGCAACAGCATGGTGAAGCGCGCGCCGCCCGGCACGTTCTCCGCCAGCACATGCCCGCCGGATTGCGCGACGATGCCTTGCACAGTGGCCAGCCCCAACCCCGTGCCGCCCTGCTCGATGCGCGTGCTGAAGAAGGGTTCGAAGATCCGCGGCAGCACATCGGCCGGAATGCCCGGGCCGCTGTCCTGCACGCTGATCGCGACATAGCGGCCCGGCGGCACGGAACCCTCCGCGCGCAGCACCAGGCGCGTTTCGGTGGCGAAGCGGATACGCCCCGCGCCACCCATCGCATCGCGCGCGTTCACCGCAAGGTTCAGCAGCACCTGGTCCAGCTGCGCGGGGTCGGCCTGCACGCGACGGCCGGGTTCTTCCAGCGCGACATCCAGCGTGATGCGCGGCCCGAGCAAGCGCCGCAGCAACTCCGCCATCGCGCCGACACGCGCATTCACATCCAGGATTTCCGGGGCCAACACCTGCTGTCGCGCGAAGGCCAGCAGCCCGCGCACCAAAGCCGCGCCGCGATCAGCGGCGTTGTCCAGCACCTGCAATTCGGCGCGCAAGGCGGCGTGGTCCAGCGCGCGGCGCGCCATTTCGGCCGCGCCCCGCATGATGGCCAGCAGGTTGTTGAAGTCGTGCGCGACGCCGCCTGCCATGCGGCCGACAAGCGCCAGGCGGTCCTCCTGCGCGGCACGCGTGGTGCACAGGCGCAACAACGCGCCATCCGCGCCGAGCGGGACCAGCGCCAGGTCAATATGAGTCGCGCCGTCGCTCGCATCCGCCAAGGCGCGCATGCCATTGGCGAGTGGCGCTGCGCCGGCGAACCAGGCGGCCGCCGCATCGCCGGGCTCGGCGCGCAGCGCCGGGCCTAGCAACGCGCGGCACGCGGCATTCACAGCCACCACGCGTCCGTCCGAATCCAGCAACGCCGCCGCATCGGGCAGCGCGTGCAGCAGCGCCAACATCCCCTCGCGCCGCGCGGTAGCGGGGGCGCGCAGCATCAGTTGGGCAGGGCGCCGCGCTGGCGCAGCACGAAGGCGATGATCTGGGCCACGGCTTCCCAATGCTCCGGCGGGATGTCGGTGTCCACATTCAGCCGATACAGCGCGCGCGCCAAGGGTGGGTCGGCGTGCAGTGGCACGCCGGCTTCGGTCGCGGCCTCGCGGATGCGCGCGGCCACCGCGTCCACCCCCTTGGCCACCACGCGGGGTGCCGCCGACTTGCCGGTGTCGTAGAGCAGCGCGACGGCATAATGCGTTGGGTTGGTGATGACCACGGTGGCGTTCGGCACCGCCGAGAGCATGCGCTGGCGGCCCTGGGTTTCGCGGAGCATGCGCTGGCGCGCGCGGACCATGGGGTCGCCTTCGCTTTCCTTCATTTCGTCGCGCAGCTCCTGGCGCGACATGCGCAGCTGTTCCAGCCAGCGGAAGCGCACCAGGATGACGTCCAGGATCATCAGGATGAAGAAGGCGCCCAGCGCCACCAGCACCAGTCGCCGCGCGCCCTCGCCTGCCGCCACCAGGATATACCCGCTGGGCTGCTGCATGCTGCGCGCCAGCTGCGCGATATCACCGGCCACCCACCACAGCGCGGTGCCGATCACGCCGATCTTCACCAGGCTGCGGATGAATTCGATCCAGCCCTCGGCGCCGAACATGCGCTTGACGCCGGCCATCGGCGACAGGCGCGACAGTTGCGGCATGAGCAGCTTGGGCACCACCGCACCCCGCGTTTGCGCGACCGAGGCGGCAATAGCACCGATCACGGCCGCGGCAAGGATTGGCAGCAGCGCCCACATCGATTGCAACAGCACATCACGCACGGCCTGGGCGGGTTGCCATTCGTGCGGGCGCGACAGCACGCCGCGCAGCAGCGACAGCGTGTCCTGCAAGGCGGCGGGCAGCAGCATCAGGCAGGCGATGATCGCCAGCAGCAAGGTGCCGAAGGCCACGGCCTCCCGCGACAGGGCCAATTGCCCTTCCTGCCGCGCGCGTTCGATGCGGCGCGGTGTCGGCAGTTCCGTCTTGCTGGAATCATCCTCCTCGCCACCGTCCTCGGCCATGGCTCAGCGCGCCCCTGGCAGGGACAGGAACAGTTCCTGCGTGGCGGTTTGCCACACTGCGATCATCGCCGGCAGCAGCAGCATCAGCAGGCCGGTGCCGGCCAGGATCTGCGCGGGTGCCGCGACCACGAAAATCTGCACCTGCGGCGCCAGGCGCGAGATCAGCCCCATGCCGACATTGAACAGGATGGCGGCCAGCACGAAGGGCGCGGCCAGGCGCAGCGCGACATCGAGGCTATCGCTGGTGGCGCGCGCGATGGATTCAGCGGCACCGCCTAGCGGTGCACCGACAGGCAGCACGGCATAG
>JAPLOK010000161.1 GCA_026400775.1 Alphaproteobacteria bacterium
GCCCGATGCATATGCTCAACCCGCCCGGGTGTGAAAGGGGGGGATGCGCCAGGCGCCAAGCCCGGCCATATGTGCGGCCTTGCCCGAAAGGGCGCAACCGTGCGCGGCATGCCGGGGCCGCGCGCCTTCGATATGTCCCGGCGGATGCGAGTTTTCAAGCGATGAGCGATGCGATGGCAGCCGCGGTCCGGGCCGCATTGGCCCAGGTGAATGATAGCACGACCGGCCGCGACCTGGTGTCCAGCGGCTTCGTCGACGCCGTGGTGGCGCGCGATGGCATGGTGCAGGTGACACTGGCGGTGCCGCGCGAACGGGCGCGGCAAATGGAACCGGTGCGCGCCGCGGCCGAGGCCGCGGTGGCGCGGGTGCCTGGCGTGTTGAGTGCCACGGTGGTGTTGACGGCGCATAACGTCCCCGCCGCGGGAGCGGCCAGTAACCCCGCCGCGGGAGCGGCCAATAACCCCGCCGCGGCGCCGCCGGCCGCGAAGGCGACGCCCGGCCAGGGTGCAATGCTGCTGCCCGATGTGAAGAAGATCATCGCCGTGGCCTCCGGCAAGGGCGGCGTGGGCAAGTCCACCACCGCGGTGAACCTGGCTGTGTCCCTGGTCGCGCAGGGCCTGGCGGTAGGGCTGTTGGACGCCGACATCTATGGACCTTCCCTGCCGCAGATGCTGGGCACGCAGGAGAAGCCGCGCGTGACCGGGCAGCGGATTCATCCGATCCGCCGCTGGGGCCTCTCGGCCATGTCCATCGGCTTCCTGGTCGAGCAGGAGACGCCCATGGTCTGGCGCGGCCCGATGGTCATGGGCGCCCTGGAACAGATGATGGGCCAGGTGGAATGGGGCACGCTGGATGTGCTGGTGGTGGACATGCCGCCGGGCACCGGTGACGCGCAGCTGACCATGTCGCAGCGCGTGCCGCTGGCCGGCGCGGTGATCGTTTCCACGCCGCAGGATGTGGCGCTGATCGATGCGCGGCGCGGCGTGCGCATGTTCGAGAAGGTCAATGTGCCCGTGCTCGGGCTGATCGAGAACATGTCCTTCTTCTGCTGCCCGAGTTGCGGCCATCGGGAAGAGATTTTCGGCCATGGCGGCGCGGAGAAGGAAGCCGCGCGGCTGGGCGCGGAATTCCTGGGCGCGCTGCCGTTGAAGCTGAAGATCCGCGAGTTGGCCGATGCCGGCACGCCGATCGCTGCCGCGCAGCCGGATAGCGATGAGGCGCGCATCTATCATCGCATCGCCGCCCGGCTGTGGGACAAGCTCAATGGTGCCGCCGCGCCCGCCGGCCCTGCCATCATCATGGAATGAATCTCCCATGACATCCCCGGGGGCTGTCGATACCGCACTTGCGAAACCGGTCTTTCCATGACAAGCCTTACGACGACTGACTGAGGTACTACCAGGACTGGTGGTTCTCGAGTGATATGGGCCCCAGGGGTGGTAGTTCCTTTCGCAACACTGCGACAGGAGCGACGCTTTGCCAGACGGCAGTAGCATGGCGGTTATGGGATCGGGCGGGTTTCCCGCACTTGTGCTCAACGCTGACTTCCGCCCGCTGTCGTATTTTCCGCTATCCCTTTGGTCCTGGCAGGATGCCGTGAAGGCTGTTTTCCTGGACCGGGTCTCCGTACTGTCCGAATATGAGACCGAGGTGCATAGCCCCTCGATGGTGATGCGCCTGCCCAGCGTGATCGCGCTGCGCGAATACATCCCCGCCGCGCGGCGCCCCGCCTTCACCCGGTTCAACGTGTTCCTGCGCGACCGCTTCGAATGCCAATATTGCGGCGACGGCTTCCCGGCGCATGATCTGACGTTTGACCATGTGATCCCGCGCAGCCGCGGCGGGCGCACCAGTTGGGACAATGTCGTGGCCGCCTGCGGGCCGTGCAATCTGCGCAAGGGCAGCAAGCTGCCGCGCGAATGCCGGATGATTCCGATGCAGGAACCGAGGCCACCTACCAGCTGGGAATTGCAGGATAATGGCCGCGGCTTCCCGCCCAACTACCTGCATCAGAGCTGGCGCGACTATCTCTATTGGGACAGCGAGCTGGAACAGGGCTGATCAGCGCCCGCCCAGCATCCCCCGCAGCGACGTCTCGCCAATGGCCCGCAATGTCGCATTGGCGCGCAGCGGACGCGCGGCCAGCACTTCCAGCAAGCGCAGGCTCGCTTCGGCGATCGGGGTACGCAGGCCAAGCCCGCTGCCCAGCGTGACCAGGAATGACAGCGCCAGCGCGCCCTGCCCCAGGCCGCGGTCGATGTCCAAGGGCGGCAAGCCGCCGATCTCGGCGAAATACGCACTGGCCGGCGGCAGTTCCAGATGCAGGGCTGCGGCCAGCGCATCGCGCTCCCGTGCCAGCGCGGCCAGCAGGCGGAGCGGCGCTTCGGTTACGCCAGGCGGCGCCAGCAACTGCGCCGCTTCCGCCAGGCCCGACAGATCGGCCAGCGAGACCGCGACCATCCCGGCCAGGTCGCGCGCGGGCATGCCGAACAGCGCCTGCGCCATGCCGGCCAGGCGCGCACCGCCCTCACTGGCGAGCCATAATTGTGGGCGAATCGCCCCCACCCAGACCGCAGCGCCCTGGCGCCGCGCCGCGACCGGCGGCGCGGCCAGGCCCCCAACCTCGGCCAGCAGGCCGCGCACGCGCAAGGCGCGGCTCAACAGCAACGGGGAGAGCGACGCCGCCGGCGCGACCAGCACCGCCGGCGCCCCGGACAGCATACGCGCCAGGCGTTCCAGCAGCACCAGCTGGGCCTGGCCCGGCACCACGACCAGCACCGCATCCGCGCCATCCACCGCACGGCCGAGATCAGCCGCGACGGTGACCGGGAAGCGGCCTGCCAGCAGTCCCTGCACCTCGACCGCCGCGCCGATGCCGCGCGTGCCGCCGCCGCGCGGCGAGAAGATACGCACGGCATGCCCGCGGCTGGCGGCCAGCGCAGCGCAGCCGATGCCCACCGGCCCGGCGCCCAATACGGCGATCGTGAGTCCTGCCGATTTCAATTGCGCAAAACCTTCTCCGCGCTGTCATTGCTTCGTCGCGGAACGCCGGTTATCGGGCATCCAACAGCCGGCTGATAGCACCCATGACCATAACGGCACGATCCCCCGAAGACACCTCGCGCCCCAAGCGCCTGGCCCGCAAGAAGCCCCTGCGTTTCCGTCCGCGCATCCCCGGCCGCGCCTTCCGCGACGTGATGGAGGACCGCCCGCTCGGCGGGCGTTTCCGCGCGGTGCGACGAATCGCTTGCGCTCTGGCCTGGACGCTGCCCTGCATGCTGATCCAGGCGCTGCTGCTGCTGCTGCCAGGGCCGGCCAAGGCGCGCTTTCCGATGATCTATTTCCGCACGCTGTGCTGGCTGATCGGCATGCGGCTGCAAGTGGTGGGCAAGCCTGCCGAGGGACGCGTGCTATATGTCGCAAACCACACCTCATGGCTGGATATTCCGGTGCTGGGCGCCGTACTGGACACGCGCTTCATCTCCAAGGCCGAGGTCGGGCAATGGCCGCTGGTGGGCTGGGTGGCGAAGCTCGGCCGCACCGTCTTCGTCAGCCGCGCGCGCAGCGGCACGGCGGGCGAAGCGAAGGACATGTCCGCTCGCCTGCATGGCGATGAAAGCCTGGTGCTGTTCCCCGAAGGCACCACCAGCGACGGCACCCGCGTGCTGCCCTTCCGCAGCAGCTTCTTCGCCGTGGCGCCGGCGGCGCATCTCGTGCAGCCGGTGACGGTTGTGTACGACCGCATGGGCGGGCTGCCGGCCTGCCGGCGCGATAGGCCGCTGTTTGCCTGGTATGGCGACATGCAGACCGGCTCACACGCATGGCGCCTGCTGCGCCGCACCGGCACGCGCTGCACGGTGGTTCTGCACGAACCCTTCCCGCCGGATGCCATCCCCAACCGCAAGGCGATGGCGGCCGAGGTGGGGCGGCTGGTGGCGATCAGCGCCGCGCAGCTGCGGCAGAACCGGCCGGCGCAGCCGCTGCCGGCGCCGGTGCATCACGCTTGAGCGACGCGGGCCAAGGCGCCGCCTGTCCTGATATCTGTCACAACACTGATGCTTGACCGGCGCGGCGGGTTTCTGTGACCGTTTGTCCCGATGAGCGACGGGAATGACCGAACCCAACTGCATCGCGGGGAGCGCGACGAAGCTTGACCCCGCGCCATGCCAACCGCATGTGCAGGCCGACCGCGATTTTGCGGCCCGAGAGGCGCGTTCCCGTATGAAAAAGCTCCTGATCCGCACCTGGGGCTGCCAGATGAATGTCTATGACAGCGAGCGCATGGCCGAGGTGCTGGCGCCGCTGGGCTTCGGTCCGACCGATCGGCCGGAAGACGCGGACATGGTCATCCTCAACACCTGTCATGTCCGCGAAAAGGCCACGGAGAAGCTATTCTCCGAACTGGGCCGCCTGCGCGTGACGAAGCAGGCGCGCGCGGCCGAAGGCCAGCCCATGGTGCTGGCCGTGGCCGGCTGCGTCGCCCAGGCAGAGGGCGCGGAAATCGCCGCCCGCGCGCCCTATGTGGATCTGGTCTTCGGCCCGCAGACCTTGCACCGCCTGCCAGAAATGGTCGCGCGTTCGGCGCGCGCGGGTGGCCTGGTGCTGGACACCGACTTCCCCGAGGAATCCAAGTTCGACCACCTGCCCGAAGCCCGCACCACACACGGCGTCACCGCCTTCCTGGCGGTGCAGGAAGGCTGCGACAAGTTCTGTTCCTTCTGCGTCGTGCCCTATACGCGCGGCGCCGAAACCTCGCGCCCCGCGGCCGCCGTGTTGGCCGAGGCGCAGCGCCTGGTTGAGGCCGGCGCGCGCGAAATCACGCTGCTCGGCCAGAACGTCAATGCCTATCATGGTGAGGGCGCGGGCACGCTGGCGCGGCTTGTGGAAATGCTGGCAGCCATCCCCGGCCTGGCGCGCATCCGCTACACCACCTCGCACCCGCGCGACATGGATGACGCGCTGATCGCCGCCCACCGGGACATCCCCGCGCTGATGCCCATGTTGCATCTGCCCGTGCAATCCGGCTCCGACCGCGTGCTGGCGGCGATGAATCGCGGCCATACCGCGGCCGATTACCTGCGCCTGGTGGACAAGCTGCGCACCGCGCGGCCCGACCTCGCGCTCACCTCCGACTTCATCGTGGGCCATCCCGGCGAGGAGGCGGCCGACCACGCCGCCACGCTGGCGCTGGTGCGCGAAGTGGGTTTCGCCGGCGCCTTTTCCTTCAAGTATTCGCCCCGCCCCGGCACGCCCGCCGCCCGCGCCGCGCAGCTGGACGAAGCCATCAAAGATGCGCGCCTCGCCGAACTCCAGGCGCTGCTGGCCGAGCAGCAGCTTGGCTTCAACCGCACCCGCATCGGCACCGTCTTCGATGTGCTGCTGACCGGCCCCGGCCGCCATCCCGGCCAGATCGCCGGCCGCTCCCCTTGGCTCCAGGCCGTGCATGCCGAAGGCAGCGCCGTGCCCGGGACCATCCTGGCGATGCGCGCCATCAGCGCCACGGCCAATTCGCTCACTTGCATCATCGAGGACCACCAACAGGAGAGACACGCCGCTTGATGAACCAGATGCTCGCCACGCGCCCCGCCCCGCTTTCCAGCGAAAGCCGCTCCGTCACCCTGCCCTTCGAGGACAACAGGCTACTGCAGCAGTTGTTCGGCGCGCATGACGAGCACATGGCCAAGCTGGAACGATTGACCGGCGTGCGTGTCGACAGGGTCAAGCGCGGCTTGTGCATCTCCGGCCCCATGGACGGGACCACCCAAGCGGAAGCCGCGCTGCGATCGCTGTGGCGGGGCCTGGAACGCGGGGAGGGCTGCACCATGCCGCAGGTGGATGCCGCCCTTCGCATGGCGGAAGCCGAACGCGACCACGAACCGCGCCTGCCGCTGCGCGACCTGCCGCAGATCCGCACCCGCAAGGGCGTGGTCGCCCCGCGCAGCCCGGCCCAGGCGCAGTACATGGACCTGCTGGGCAAGAACGACATCACCTTCGGCATCGGCCCCGCCGGGACCGGGAAGACCTATCTGGCCGTGGCGCAGGGCGTCGCCATGCTGCTGGCCGGCCGCGTGGAACGCATTGTGCTCTCCCGCCCCGCGGTGGAGGCCGGCGAACGCCTGGGCTTTCTGCCCGGCGACATGAAGGAGAAGGTGGACCCCTATCTGCGCCCGCTCTACGACGCGCTGCATGACATGGTCCCGCCCGACCAGCTGGCCAAGCGCATGGCGCAGGGCGAGATCGAGATCGCGCCGCTGGCCTTCATGCGCGGTCGAACGCTGGCCCATTGCTACGCCATTCTGGATGAGGCGCAGAACACCTCGCCCGCACAAATGAAGATGTTCCTCACGCGTCTGGGTGAGGGCAGCCGCATGGTCGTCACGGGCGACCCCACGCAGATCGACCTACCGCCCGGCGCGCCATCCGGCCTGGTGGAGGCCTGTGCCATCCTGGGGGACGTGCCCGGCATCGGCATGATGCGCTTCGCCGAGGATGACGTGGTGCGCCACCCACTGGTCGGGCGCATCGTGAAGGCTTATGCAGCGGCAGGCGAACCGGCGCGGTCGCCGGGCGGCCGCGCGGCCCGGGCCTGATGCGCGCAAGCGGCGCGCAGGGGCGATGACCCATCACCGCCAATGTTCACGTAAGCCCCCTCCAACAGGGATCGGGCTTGAGGCAGGAGACAATGCCGGACCGAAGTAGCACCCCGACCGGGGCATCGGTCGCCATCATCACCAGCGCGCCCGGGTGGCGCAGGCTGGTGCCGGGCACGGAAAGCCTGGCGCGTCGGGCCGTGCATGCCGCCTGCCGCGCAGCCGGCGAGGCCGCGCATGTCACCATCACGCTCGCCGATGACCGCGCCATAAGGCTGCTGAACGCGGCGCATCGCGGCAAGGCCAAGCCCACCAATGTGCTCTCCTTCCCGGTCATGCATGGCATGGGCGATGTGGTGCTGGCGCTGGAGACCGTGCGGCGCGAGGCCCGCGCCGAAGGCAAGCGCGCCGCCGACCACCTGGCGCATCTTGTCGCGCATGGCACGCTGCATCTGCTCGGCCATGACCATCTGGCGGCGGGTGAGGCGCGCCGCATGGAACGCGCCGAATCCCGCGCCATGGCCGCTTTGCGCCGCCCCAACCCCTGGAAGCGCGCATGAGCGACGGCCCCCGCCCATGGCTCTCGCGCGTGGCCGAACGGCTGCGCCGGCGACCGATGGAATCCGTGCGCGACCGCATGGAGGAATTGATCGACAGCGGCGACTCCGCCGCCGAGGCCAAGCCTGAATTGTCGGCGCATGAACGCGTGCTGCTGGGCAATGTGCTGCAATTGCGCGGCATCACCGCGGCCGATGTGATGATCCCGCGCGCCGATATCGTGGCGCTGCCGGCCTCTCTCACGCTCGAGGAAACCATCGCCGCGGTGCAGCGGGAGGGCCATTCGCGCTACCCGGTCTATGCCGGCCAACTCGATGACATCCAGGGCATGGTGCATATCCGTGACGTCTTCGCCGCGATCGGGCGCAACGGTCCCTTCAGCCTGAAGGCGATATTGCGCAAGCCGCTGCTGGTGGTGCCCAGCGTGCCGGCGCTGGACCTGCTACTGCGCATGCGCGAAGCCCGCGTGCATATGGCGCTCGTGGTGGACGAGTACGGCGGCATCGACGGGCTGATCACCATCGAGGACCTGGTCGAGACCATCGTGGGCGACATCGCCGATGAACATGACGAGGTGCTCGCCCCGCAATGGGTGGAACGCCCCGACGGCTCGCTGGAACTCGACGCACGCCTGCCGGTGGAAGATTTCGAGACCCGGATGGGCCTGGTGCTGACCGAAGAGGAACGCGCCGCTGATATCGACACGGTGGGCGGGCTGGTCTTCACCCTAGCCGGGCGTGTGCCCGTGCGCGGCGAATTGGTCAGCCACCCCTCGGGCCTGGAATTCCTGGTGTTGGACGCAGATGCGCGCAAAATTCGCCGCCTGCGCGTGCGTCGGCCGGGTAGCCGGCAGGCTGCGGAATAACCCGGTTGCGGCGCCGCCCCAGCCGGGTTAGCCCGCTGGGGTGATCCGCATGCGCCCCTTACTGATGGCCCTGGGCTGGGGTGCCGCCAGCGCGCTCGCCCTGCCGCCGCTGCATGGCCTGCCCATCCTGCTGCTGGCGCTGCCGGCCTTGCTGGGGCTGTTGGAGAATGCGGGAAGCTGGCGCCGCGCGGGGCTGTTGGGCGGGGCGTTCTTCTGGGCGCATCACACCGCAGGCCTCTACTGGGTCACGCATGCGCTGTTCACAGATATAGGACAATGGTTCTGGCTGGTGCCCTTCGCCGCTCCCGGCATCGGGCTGCCTTTGGCCATCTTTGGGCTGATCCCCACGCTTGCCGCCTGGCACGCAGCCCCTGGCTGGCGCCGCATCTTCGCCTTCAGCGCCGCCTGGGTGCTGGCCGAGATGCTGCGCGGCGTGATGTTCACCGGCTTTCCCTGGAACCTGCTGGGCACGGTCTGGGCGTTTCACCCGCTGCCGTTGCAGCCGGCGTCAGTGATCGGTGTGCACGGCTTGTCATTGTTGACGGTGTTCCTGGCCTGCCTGCCGGCGCTGCGGGACTGGCGCTGGCTGGCAGCCGGCGGCGCCGTGCTGGCCTGCTGGATAGGCTTCGGCGCCTGGCGCCTGGCGCAGCCGGAACCGCCGCATCAGGGTGTGCGGCTGGTGCTGGTGCAGGCCAATGTCGCGCAGGACCTGAAGTGGCGGCAGGACCAGCGCATGCCGATCTTCCAGCGCTATCTGGCGCTGACCGAATTGGGCACGCTGGCCACGCGCGCCGCGCACCCTGATGTGCCGGTGCTGGCGATCTGGCCGGAAACCGCCTCACCCTTCCTGCTGGCGCAGGATGCCGAGGCACGGCGCCTGGCGGCCGCGGCGCTGGCACCCGGCGCGCAATTGCTGGCCGGCAGCATGCGGGCTGAATGGGGGCCGGATGGGCGGTTGTCGCGCGTCTTCAACAGCCTGGTGGGCGTGAATGACGCTGCCGAGGTGACGGCGGTCTATGACAAATGGCATCTGGTGCCGTTTGGAGAGTATATGCCGCTCGGAGGGTTGATTCCGATACGAATGGTAGTCGGAGGCATGGATTTCTCGGCCGGCTCCGGTATGACAAGTCTTTCACTTCATGGCATTGGTAATTTTTCACCGCTGATTTGTTACGAGGTCATTTTCCCTGGTCGAGTGACAGGCCGGGAACGCCCGCAATGGTTGTTGAACGTCACCAACGACGCCTGGTTCGGTTTTTCGGCGGGTCCCTTCCAGCATCTGGCCAGCGCCAGGCTGCGCGCGGTCGAAGAAGGATTGCCCATGGTGCGGGCCGCACAGACCGGGATATCAGTGATTTACGACCCCTATGGACGGGAAGTGGCTCGGATCGATCTGGGTCGGACCGGCACGGTCGCGGATTGGCTGCCCGGCGCCCTGGCGGCAACGCCATATGCCCGTTACGGCATTACATTGAATTGCATCGTCTTACTTCTCGTCGCAGGGATCGGCGCGATGCCTCACCGCCGGCTGCAAGAATCACGATTTCGTGATAGTTCTCAGAAATGAGAATCATGCAAGTTATTGACGGGCCGCTAACGAACGATTAAGGGTTTGTCCGAAGGCAAAAGCCGTGGCCCGAAGGGTCGGCTCAAAAGAGCCCCACCAAGTGTGTCCCACCCGATCGTGGCAACGACGCCACGGAGCAGGAGCCCGATGAAACAGGCCATGCCCAGCGAAGACGCAGTGGAGCGCGCGGATCGGGAACACCGGCCGAGCCCTATCGATGTGCATGTTGGCGGCCGAGTGCGCCTGCGTCGCACCCTTCTTGGCATGAGCCAGGAAAAACTGGGCGAGGCATTGGGCCTGACCTTTCAGCAAGTGCAGAAATACGAACGCGGCGTGAACCGGATCGGCGCCTCGCGCCTGTTCGACCTGTCGCGTGTGCTGGACGTGCCGATCAGCTTCTTCTTCGACGACATGCCCGATGCCATGGGTGGCGGCATCGCCATGCGCCGCAGCTTCGGCTTCGCCGAAAGCCAGGACGGCTTCGAGGACGACACGCTGCACCGGCGCGAAACCCTGGAACTGGTGCGCGCCTATTACCGCATCACCGACCCCTCGGTGCGCAAGCGCGTCTTCGACCTGATCAAGAGCCTCACGCCGGTCGAATGACCGGCAGCCCAGAACGGCGAAGGCTGGCAGGCACGGGCTCATCCCTGCCCAGCATCACGGCATCTCCCGTACGCGGGTAAACCGGCCCGTCCGGCGCCGCGGGGTGCTTCAGGCCCAGCGCCGCAGCCAAACAGGCATGGTCGCTGACCCATAGCCCGTCCTGCCAGCGAACAGGTTCCGGCCGCCGGCCGGCATGCGCATCCACAAAGATGGCGCGCGCCCTGCCGGCAGCGGCTGACACCCAAAGCCGTGCCTGACGCGGCAGCGGACTATCCACATCCAGCACCGCGGCCAGGGAGAGCGCATCCGCAACCGGCATCAAAGGCCCCGCCGCCAGGGCGCGCAGCAGCGATAGCGCCGGCGCATCAGCGTGGCTGGCCTCGATGGCATCGCGATACAGCGCCGCGATGCGATCGGGCGCCAGCGCCTGCGCCACCCATTCCCGCGCCCGCGCGCCCAAGGCCGCGCGCCGCGCCGCGTCTTGCGCCAATTCGGTCATCGCCCCGGCCAGGGCCGCATCGGACAGATCGGCCGGCAGGCGCAGCACGGCATCCTCCGGCAGCTCCGCCAGGCTGCCCGCGGCGTTGACGATGCAGGGCAGTCCGGCCGCCATCGCATCGGCCACCGCGCCGCTGCTTTCGCCCTGGTGGCGCGAGCGCAGCTGCACCGCGATGTCGCTCGCCGCCAGCCAATCCTCGTAGAGCGCACGCTCGAGCGGCCCGGTCAGCTGCACCCGGTCCGACAGGCCGCGCGCCCGCGCCTCGCTCGCCAGCACCTGATCGAGGCCCGGCTGGAAGCCGCCCGCGAAGACCAGCATGGCCGAGGCCGGCAGCCCTACCGCGGCGAAGCCCGCCACCACTCGCTGCGGCCATTTCTTCGGCAGGCAGGCGCCGAAGCTCGTCACCACCAGGGCATCCGCCGCCAATCCGAGCCGCGCCCGCGCCTGCGCACGCTCCGGCAATGCCACGACGCGCCGCAGATGCGGCACCAGATGCGTGCGCGTGAGCAGCGGCTCGCCATGCTGGGCGCGGAGCAATTCGCACGCCGCCTGCGAATGTACGATGGTGCCAAGCAGGCCCGAGACCACCTCGGCCGAGAGCAGGCAGGATTGCGCGACCATCGCGGCATCGCCTGCCAGCGCGGCCAGCAGCGCCGGATAACCGTGATTGGCGTAGAGCGCGGCCAGCAGCGCGGCCGGATCATCACGCGTCGCCCAGCGGCGATATTCCGGCAGCGCCACATCATGGAGCACCCCGCAGGCAGGCCGCAGGCCCAACAGCCGGGTGTACTGCGCATGGTGCAGATGGCTGTTGCCCAGATGATGCAGCACACGGTCGAAGCGCCAGGCGCGCGCCGCGAATTCCTCGGTCGAGAGCCAGGGAAAGCCGCCCGCGAGGCCGGCCAGCGGCCGCTGCTCGCTGACCAGCGTGATGGCATAGTGCCGCGCCAGCGCCGGCAGCAATTCGGCGCTGTAGTCGGCGATGCCGCTGGCCTCGGGCGGCAGCGGGCCGGTCACTGCCAGGCTCGGGCGCGGCGCATGCGCGGGCCCCGCGGCCCGTTCCAGCGACGGCCAGGCACGCGCGGCGACGCGCGGCCAGGAAAAGCGCGGCGCGCTGGCCAGGGCATGCGCACGCAGCGCGGCGGCGAAGCCCGCATCACCCAGCACCCGGCCCAGAACGCGGGCGATGTCGGCCGCGTCCAGCGGATCGAACAGCGCATCATCCCGGCCAACCACCTCCGGCAGGGCGCCGGCTCGGCTGGCGATGACCGGCGTGCCGCGGCTCATCGCCTCCACGGCCGGCAGGCCGAAGCCCTCGGTCAGCGAGGGCACGACGCAGCACACTGCCCCCTGGTACAGCGCCGGCATGGCGGCATCGGGCACCACGCCCAGATGCAGCACGGCGTCCGCCGCCAGGCCGGCGCGCCGCGCCATGGCCAGGAAGGCGGCCGGGTCGCCCTTGCCGGTGACCACCAGCCGCAGATCGGCGCGCAGGCTGTCGGGCAGCAGTGCCATCGCCGCCAGCAGCCGCACCTCGTTCTTGCGCAGATCGCCAAGCCCGACGCAGAGCACGTAACGCCCCGGCACCGGGCCCGGGCCGGGCGCGTCCCCCAGGAAATGCGCCGGCACGCCACCGCCGATCGTCACCAGCCGTTCTGGCGGCACAGGCAGGTGGCGTAGCCCCTCCTGGCGCGTCGCCTCGGAATTGCACAGCAGCAGGTCGAGCTGCTGCAGTTCCAGCACATGGCGCCAATACCACGGCACCAGCCCGGCCCTTCGCCAGGCGCCTTCGATATAGTCGGCGGCGAAGCTGAGCGGAATCAGGTCATGCAGGGTAGCCGCGCTGCGCGGGCGGGCCAGACAGGCGGGCCAAGTCGTGACCAGGCTTTCGTTCCAGCCTTCGAATAGGCTGCCGATATGCAGCAGGTCGGGCGCGATGCGCTGCACCGCCTGGGCACGCAGCCATTCGGCGGCCAGCCGCGCGGGGCGATAGGGTTCGCCGCCCGCATGGCTTTCCGCCGGCGGGTGGAAGCGATGGATCCGGCCGGCGCCCAGCAGCAGGGCAAAGCTGTCCTCCAGCTCGGCGGCCGCATCGGGGAAGGCGCCGTTCAGCAGCAGATGCACCTCATGCCCGCCGGGTGCTGCGGCGATCGCGAGGGCCAGTTCACGCGTGTAGCGGCCCAGGCCGGAATGCCGGCTGCTGCCCTGCGCGCCCTGCACATCCAGCAGCAGCTTCATGGCGCGCCTGCCCCGGCGTTCAGCGCCCATTGCCCGGCCAAGCCGGGGCTGGCGGTCATGGTCGCGGCGTCGGTGCCCGCAATGACCGCCTCGGCCAGCATGGCCCAATCCGCGATGGGCAGCGCGGCCGCATCGATTCGCTGTGCCATGGCCAATGCCATGGCCGCGGCGGGCTGTTCCAGCAGCCGGCGCAGCGCGGCGGCCGTGCCCTGTGCGTCATGCGGGGCCATCACCGGCGGGGCAGCGCCAAGCCGGTCATCGGGCACCGCCAGGCAAGGCAAGCCGGCCGCCAGCGCGGCCAGGCGCATGGCCGGCCAGCTGCCCGGCGGCGCGGTCGAAATGGCCAGCCGTGCATGGCGCAGCATCGGCGCGAGGCAGAGATCCTCGGTCGGCATGGTCACGACCGGCGGCAGCGCGACGCCGGCCTGCGCGAGCAGCGCCAGCGCCTCGTCCAGCCAGGGAGCGGCCGCGTCACAGATGATGGCGCCGGTCGGCGGCGGCGGTGCCTGGCAATCCATCCCGGCATCCGCGCCGGGCACCGGCAGGCCGGTCAATGCCAGGAGAATATCCTGCGCCGCGGCCAGGGCGGCAGCGACCTGCTGCGGCACATGGTGCGGCGCATGCAGCATGGCCGGCTCCGCCAGGGCGAGGCGCAGGATGGCGCCGCCATGGCTGGCATGGCGCCAGGGCTCGGCCTGCATGGGCGGCGCCAGCAGCACTGTCGTCTCACGCGCGCGGGGCAGCATGCGCGGCAAGCCGTCCAGCACCGCATGCAGCCGCGCGGCGCGGCTGGGCCAGGGCGCGTCCAGCAGCACGGCAGGCATCCAGTCGGCCAGCAGGCAGGGGAAGGGCGCATGAGCGGCCGTCACCAGCGCGAAGCAGCCCGGACGCGCCAGCAAGGCCCGGGCCAGCCCCTGCGCCCATCGCCGCGCCGCCCAGCTGCCGCACCATTCCGCAGGCCCCAGCAGCGCCGAGAGATCGACGAACAGCACAGGCGCGCCGGCGGCACGCGTCTCGGCCAGGCGCGCGGCCTCGGCCGAGGCCGCGCCGGTGGGGCCGGTCATGGCCTCCAGCGCCGCCTGCGCGGCCGGGATGTCACCGGCGCGGGCCAGGCATTCGGCCAGCCTCATGCGCATCGCTTCATCGTGCGGGCGCCTGTGCAGGAAACGCCGATAGCCCTCCGCGGCCGCCTGCCACTGGCCCTGGGCGCGCAGCGTATCGGCGCGCAGCCGGGCATGGCGCAGCGGCGCCCAGAGGCGCTGCGCCAGCCCGGCCAGGCCGCGCGGCAGCGGCGCGGGCGGTGGCTCCGGCCGGGGCGGCACGACCAACACCGGCGGCAACAGCGCCAGCGGCGGCGGTGGCAGCTCGTCACGCGGCTCCAGCAGCAGGGCTTCGATGCCGTAGGACAGCCGGCGCGGATCGTCGGGATGTTCACGCCCCCGCCGCGACGCGCGCAGGATGATGCGCAGCCCGCCCTGCTCCGAGACCTGGCCATAACAGGTCACTTCCGACACACTGCCCGGCACCGGCGCATGCGTCACCGCCGGCCCGCCTTCCATCTCCAGCGTCAGCGGGTTCTCGGCATCCCAGGGCGAGGCGCGCAGCCGCAGCGTGGCGGCGATGATGCTGCCGGGCGGCGCGTCGCAGCCCAGCACCAGCTCGGCGCGGGCCTCGCGCATCCAGGTGCAGGCTGTCTCGACCGGGTACCAGCCGGCGGCGAAGCTCAGGGCCTGGGCGATCGCCTCGCGCGCCTCGCGCAGGCCGCCCTGCATCGCGAAGGAGGCACCGATAGGCAGGCTCTGACCCAAACGCGGCGCCAGCGCTGCGTCCGGCACCGCAACCATCCGCGGCGTGGCGGCGAGGTCGAGCGCTGCTTCGACAACGTGCCGCGCGACATCGGGCCATTGGCGTGGCACGAATTGCTGCGCGATGCGTGCCTCGGCGGCGCGCAGCGCGCCGCGATCATGCAGCCAGGCGCGCAGCCTGGCCACCCATTCCGGCACGCTGCCGGGATCGGCATAGGTCACCAGTTCGCCACCCACCTCCGGCACGGCGGTCACGCCCGCGGCGATGCAGGCCTTGCCGAAGGCCAGGCTCTCGCCCACCGCCAGGCCCCAGCCCTCGCCATGCGAGGGAAACACCGTGAACAGGCAGGCGCGATACATCGCGGCGAGTTCGATGTCCGACAGGTCGCGCGCCAGCATGATGCGGCCATCCAGGCAGCGCGTGGCATCAAGCTGCGCCATCAGGTCGCGCACGCCCCAGCCGATGCGGCCGGCGAAGATCAGCACCGGCGGGTTGTCGCCCTCGGCGATCATGCGCTGCCAGGCGTGGAACAGCAGCAGGTGGTTCTTGCGCACCTCCACCGTGCAGACGACCAGCACGAAGTCGCGGTCGCGGATGTCCTGCATGGATTGCGGAAAGGTATCGAGCCAGGCCGGCACCTGCGGCGCCGCCATGCCGAAGCTGTGCGCCAGCGGTACGGCGATGACGGGGATCTCGGGGAAGCCGCGGGCGGCGGCGACACGACGAAACTCGGCGGCCGAGAATTCAGAGATGGCGAGCGCGAAATCCCAGAACAGCAGGCCTTCGTTGAGCGCCTGGTTGAAGTAGCGCACCGTGTCTTCGGTGGCGAATTCCGGATGCGTGGCGGGGAACATGTCATAGACCAGCACGCCCAGCCGCAGGCCCTGGCGCTTCAACCCAGCCAGGAAGCCGGGGGCGCCCGCGAAGAACCAGAAGGCGCCCAGGACCAGCAGCGCATCGCCCGCCCGCGCTTCGCACGGTGCGGCATTGGCACGCGCGCGCGCCACCAGTTCGCGCGCCGCGTCATGGTCATGCGTGGTGGTGCAATGCTCGAGGATGGCGGCCATGTCCTCCGGGCGGGGGCTGTGCAGCGTGCCGTCTTCCAGGCGGCCGAACACCATGCGGCAGCAGCCGCCCAGCGGCCCGGCCTGGCCATGAATGATCGAGGCCAGAATGCCCAGTTGCACCCGCTGGATGCCCGAGACGCTGCCGTAATCGTCCAGGTGTTTCAGCAGGTCCTGCACATCGAGCAGCAGGGCCGGCGCGTCAGGCGGTGTCATGCAGGGCTCGGTCGGACAATGCCACCCGCCGGCCATGGAAGGCGGCCAGCGCGGGGCGATGCGCGATACTGATGATGGCCGCCTGGGGCAGGCGCTCGATCAGCAGCGACATCAGGCGGGCTTCGGCCTCAGGGTCGAGGCTTGCGGTCGCTTCGTCGAGGAACAGCCAATCGGGCCGCTGCAAGAGCGCGCGGGCGATGGCGACGCGCTGCTGTTCGCCGCCCGAAAGCCGCTGCGCCCAGCTGTCTTCCTCATCGAGCCGCGGCTCCAGCGCGGCCAGGCCCACATCATGCAACACGCCGCGCAGCGTCGCGTCATCCACGCTGTCGGTCGCGGCGGGGTAGCACAGCACATCGCGCAGCGTGCCCAACGGCAGATAGGGGCGCTGCGGCAGGAACAGCGGGCGCGCATCGCGCGGCAGGGCCACGCTGCCGGAACCGAAGGGCCAGATGCCGGCCATGGCGCGGAACAGCGTGGACTTGCCGCCGCCCGATGCGCCGGTCACGAGCACCCGTTCACCCGGGGCGATGGAGAGCGAACCGCCTTCAAGCAGCACGCGGCCATCGGGCAGCGCCAGCCGCACATCGCGCAGTTCCAGCGCCGCGCCTTCGCCGCGTGCCACGCGCACGCCCCGATCGGCGAGCCGCGCGGCTTCATCCAGCGCATCGCCGAAGCTGGTCAGGCGCGCGACGGTGGCGCGCCATTCGGTCAGCCGCGCGTAGTTGTCCACGAACCAGGACAATGCCTCCTGCACCTGGCCGAAGGCGCCGGCGGTCTGCGTCAATTCGCCCAATTGCGTGCGGCCTGCGAAATAGCCCGGAGAGGCGACGATGATCGGAAAAACCACCGCCGCCTGGCCATAGCCGGAGGTGAAGAAGGTCAGGCGCTTGGTCGCCACCATCAGCGACCACCAGTTCTGCACCAGCGCGCCGAAACGCCGCCGCAGCCCCGCGGATTCCCCGGCCTCGCCGCCCGACAGTGCCACGCCTTCCGCGTTCTCGCGCAGGCGCATCAGCGCGTAGCGGAAATCGGCTTCCACCTTCTGCTGGTTGAAGTTCAGCCGCGTCAGGCGCCGGCCAATCAGATGCGCGAGCCAGGTGCCCAGCACCGCATAGATCAGCGCCACCCAGACCATGTAGCCCGGGATGGAAACGCCCCAGACCTCCAGCGGCCCCGACAGCGCCCAGAGCACGAAGACGAAGCTGACGAGTGTGAGCGTGGAGCGCATCAACCCCAGCCCCAGTGTCAGCGTGTCATCGACGAACAGGCGCACATCCTCGGCGATGCGCTGGTCGGGGTTGTCGGTGCCGGGATTGGTGAGTGCGACGCGGTAATAGGCGCGCTCGGCGAGCCATGCGGCGAGCTGGCGTTCAGTGACCCATTCGCGCCAGCCGATCTGCAGCGCCTGGCGCAGATAGAGCTGATAGACGGCGACGAAGATGTACAGCGCGGCCACCAGCACGAAACCCGGCATCAGGCCGGAATCCGTCTGCCGCCAGCTGAAGAGCAGGTCGCGGAAGGCCTCGGCGTCGCGCGCCTGCAGCGCGTTGAAGAATTCGCGGTTCCAGTAGGACAGCACCACCGTCATGCCGACCAGAGCGAGGTTCAGCCCCACCACCGAGAGCAGCAGCAGCCAGGCGCGGCCGCGCTGGTCCCCGCGCCAATAGGGCGCGGCGAGCACCCAGGCATCACGCAGCGCGCGCCTCATGCGGAGAGCCTTTCCAGGATCGCGGCGTCGAAGCGCGCCGGCGCGTAGAGCTCCTGGACCAATGCGCGGCCGGCCTGCGCCATGCGCTGCGCCTTGTCCGGTTCCTCGACCACCTGGCGCATCAGCGCGGCCAGATGCGGCACGCGCGGATCGGCCCAGTCGCCGCGGGTGCCGGGAAGGAACTCACCCTCGGTCACCGCGCGCATGTCGTGCTCGATCAGCCAGGCATTCTCCGGCGTGCAGAAATCCATGTTGCCGGAATACCCCGTGCAGATCAGCGGCGTGGTGAAGTGGTGGGCCTGCGCGCAGAGATAGCCGAAGCCCTCGCTGCGATGGGCGGAGACGACGCAATCGGCATGCGCGACATAGCCCAGATACTCAGCGAAGGGCGCATAGCCTTCCTGGATGATGATGCGCGCCTCGCGCGCTGCGACCTGCTCGATCAGTTGCCATTCATCGAAGGGATCGCCGGGATGGCCGCGCCCGCCGGCAGGCAGCTTGATCACCAGCGCCACCTTCTCCCGCCCGTTGGGGAAGGCCGCGAGGAAGGCCGCCACCACCGCCGTCGGGTTCTTGCGCCGCAGCCATGAGCCAGGATCGAAGGATGTCATGAAGACGAAGCTGTCCTCGCGCTCGCGCAGGATGGCGGGGTAGGGGTCGGGTACGTCCAGCGGCCAGTGCAGCGCCTTGCCGACATTGAAGACCGGCGTCGCGGTATGCGCCGCATAGGCGTCGCGCACGAAATCCGATGGTGCCCAGATCTCGTCCAGACGGTCGCAGACGGCGGCCTGGGCGGGCGGCAGGAAGCGCATCTCGGTCAGGAAGAAGCCAATGCGCCGCCGCCCGGTGAGGCCCGCGAAATCCTGCCGCGCGGCCAGCATCGCCATGCGGTCGGGATTGACCATGAACAGGCTGGCCGGGCGCAGCAGGCGCCGGCCCTGCCCCTGCTGCGCCACGCGCGCGGGCTGCTGCGACAGCGGCACCAGCACGCCTTGCGCGTCATGCACCAGCGTATCGCCGTCCTCCGCATCGAAGATGCACGTGGCGGTGCCGCTGCGCGCGAAGGCGGCGACGAACATGCGGAAATTCTCGCCCAGGCCCGAGCCGTTATTGTGCCCCACCAGCATCAGCGGCTGCGGCGTGGGCGGCGCGCGCAGCA
>JAPLOK010000308.1 GCA_026400775.1 Alphaproteobacteria bacterium
ATGCGCAACGCCGCGCCGCGCACCGTCGAGGACACCTGGCGCAAGGCCGGTCAGCTCCTCGAGCTCGTCTCGCCCAACGAATGCGCCAACTACCTCAGCAACTCAGGCTACGCTTCCATGTAAAAACAGCATGCTCTAGACCATGTCTCTATGTTGGGATTGTCCGAAATCTCTATTCGGGAATACGAATTGCGCGAGAGATCCATTTCATAAACGAAATTCTTCCCATCTTGATAAACTCCACTACGCCCCGTGTACTGGCCAGTAGCATTCCAATAATCTGTATATTTCTGATGGCCCGCATCTCGTCCGTAAATGTCATTAAATTCCTGACTTATTTTTACATCATTATCATTGAAGACCGACTGCTGCTCCCATGTGTTGCCGGCGAGATTCTCATACTCCCTTCTAGACCAATCCTCATCACCATTCCGGTCGTACAGTTTGAGGCTGGTAATGGTGCCGCCGGTGAAATCGATGCGATAACCATTCTGATTTTCATAAATTCCAGATCGGGCAGTCCAGACACCCGACTCACTGTAAAAATCGCGCCAGATGATCGACTCAGAATCTAGCCCATAGAAATCATATGTAGTCTTTTCCATTAACCTCCCTTGAGCATCAAAAACCTTTTCAATTTCCCACGACTGAGCCCAGGGATTCCAATTTTCCAACACCTTCTTCGCCCAGGGCTGATTATCAAAACCATCATATATATGCAATTGACCCCAAGTATCTCTATAACCATCCCAGAAATAGTAATGCTCATCACCATTTATTGTACCAAAGGCTCCGAAAGATACTTCCCTTACAGCACCCATAAACGTACCAAAATCGTCGTAAATATACTCGACCCCGTCTGCCCATAAATCAGACTGTTCGAAACCTAAATCATACTCCATTTCATCATAATGATCAAAATCGTCAAATATGGTGCCCTCTTCCTAGCTTTGCTCGAGTGCACCACACGTCGCGATATTTCATCAAACATTTTATGCCAAAATTTCTAATTGCTAATCCGCCCGCAATCGAGCAGCCAAATTATGGACTCAGCCCAACAATCGCGTCCGACATCTCCTGGACATCACCTGCACATCAGGATCGGAATATCGCTGTTCTCCAGCACATGCCGCGTCACCCCGCCCAGGATCAGCTGCCGGATGCGCGAATGGCTATACGCGCCCATCGTCAGCAAATCCGCGTTGAAGTCCCGTGCCGCGCCCAGCAGCCCCGCGCCCACATCCTTGGTCACCGGCTTGAACTGCACAGCTTCGGCCGGCACGCCATGCCACCGCAGATAGGAGAGGATACCCTCCACCTTCGGCCCACGCCGCTGGTATTCATCGGCGTAGAACACGCGCCGTGCCTCTGCCTGGTGCAGCCAGGGCAGGGCGGCGGCCATGGCGGCCGCGCTTTCGGCGGTGCCATTCCAGGCGCAGCAGATGCGCGTACCGATCGAGGCCGGCACCTTGGGCGGTGCGATCAGCACCGGCCGCCCACTGTCGAACAGCACCGCATGCAGCGCGTCCGAGGATGACGCGTCATCATCCGCCTCCGGGTGCGGCACCACGGCCATGTCGTAAAGGCGCGATTGCTGCGCCACCACGTCTTCCTCGCGCCCGGCGATGGATTCGAAGGACAGCGTGACGCCATCCGCCTTCTCCGCCGTCTCGGCCGAATAGGCGATGGTGATGTCACCCAACCCGCCAGCGAACTTGTCGAACAGCGCCTTCACGCGGCCGGCGCGTTCGCCCGACTCACGTTCGGTGGCAGCCATCATTTCCTCGATCATCGCGCCTGACAGGCCCTCACCGGCCAGCGGCGCCACATCGCGCGCATCCACCCGCACATGCAGGCAATGGATATGGCTGCCCCAGATGCGCGCGGCCATCAGCGCGGTGGCAAGCGCTGCCTCACCGGCTTTGGTGCCGGTCAGCGGCACCAGCAATCTGCGGTATGCCATGGCTTGTCTCCCTCTCGAACCAGGGGAGACTTATGGCGAAACGGATGGCTCCAAGTCCAGCATTGCGCGCAGGCGCGGCAAGGCGCTGTCCCCGGCATGAACGCGCGCCCAGGTGATGCACCCGGCGTCGCGCGCGGCCGAGGCCTCAAGCACCGCGACCGTCGCATCGGATGCATCATCGCGGCGGGCGGTGATGCGCGCCCGCAGCAGATCCAGCGGCGCTTCCAACCACACGCCAAGGAAGCGCGGATGCAGCGCCGCCATCGCATCCCGTTCCGCCGGGCGCTGGAACACCGCATCGGCGACCACTGCCTGGCCGGCATCCAGCGCGGCCTGAGCCATGGCGCGCTGTTCGGCCATCACCGCCGCACTCGCCTCGACCGTATAGGCGGCCGGCGGCAACGCGGCCTCTGGCGCCACGCCGGCCAGGCGCTTGCGGATTTCATCGCTGCGCAGCACCAGCGCGCCAGGTGCCGCGCCCAGTTCCGGCGCCACCGCACGCGCCAGGGTGGATTTGCCGGTGCCTTGCAGGCCACCGATCGCGACGAGGCGCGGCGGCGCCGCATCCAGATAGGCCAGCGCCGCGCGCAGCAGGGGCAGCGCATCATCACCGCGGCGCCCCGCCACATGCGCGCGGATGAAGGCGCGCAGCGACAGCCACAGCGGCATGCCGCGCAGCATGTCCGCATCACCATTGCGCGCCACCCAGCGGTTCAGCACGCGGTTGGCGGCGGCGCGGCCCCAGCGCTGGTCCAGATCCATCAGCAGGAAGGCCAGGTCGTAGCCGGTGTCGATGGTGGCCAGTTCCTCCGTCCAGCAGGCAGATGTTTCCCAGATGCAGATCGCCATGGCAGCGGCGGCGAAAGCCGGCGGCGGCGCGCGCCAGCAGCCAATCGTGCAGCGCATCGCGCCGGGCGCTGGCGGCGGTGAACCAGGCTTCGACCATCGGCGCGGGCAGCCCGGCGCTGAGGCCGGCGGCGCGATTGCCGGCCAGCGTGTCGCGCATCGCGCCACCTTCGCGCACCGCTGGCGCCGCGGCATGCAGCACCACCACCGCATCGGCCAGCGCATCCAACCCGCGCGGAGGCAAGGGCGGCGCGCCATCCAGGAAGGCATCGGGCGGCAGGCGGCGCATGCGCAGCACCCAGTCCAGCGCCGGGCCATCGCCCCCCAGGCGCAGCGCGCCGTCAGCCCCGCGCGTGACGGGCAGCGCGCCCAGATACAGCGCCCCCGCATGCGGCGCGTTCAGCGCGTATTCGTGCTGCGTCAGGCGCGCGCGGTCCGCCACGCGCGTGAAATCCAGGAAGCCGAGATCGACCGCCTTCTTCAGTTTCAGCGCCTCATCCGCGCCCAGAAATACCAGGGAGATATGCGTCTCCACCAGGCCCTGGCCGGTGATGCGGGCCAGGAATTCCGCTACCTCCCGCTGGCTGTCGGGCGCTGCCATCAGGGATACAGCGCGACCTCTCCCCATCCGCCCTCGCCGGCGGTGAAGACGCGCCGTTCATGCAGCCGGAAGGGCATGTCGCGCCAGAATTCGATGCGCGCGGGCAGCACGCGGAAGCCCGACCAATGCGCCGGGCGCGGCACCTCCGACACGCCGAATTTCAGCGTGTATTCCGCCACCGCCTTTTCCAGCGCCCAGCGCCCTTCCAGCGGGCGCGACTGGCGCGACGCCCAGGCGCCGATGCGCGACCCGCGCGAGCGTGACGCGTAATAGGCATCCGCCTCCGCATCGGTCACGGCTTCCACCGCCCCTTCCACCCGCACGCTGCGCGCCAGCGTCTTCCAGTGGAAGCACAGCGCGGCATGCGGGTTCGCCGCCAGCTCCCCGCCCTTGCGGCTTTCGAGGTTGGTGTAGAACACGAAGCCCCGCGGATCGACGCCCTTCAGCAGCACCATGCGCGCGGAAGGCCGGCCATCGGGCGTGGCGGTGGCCAGGCACATGGCGTTGGGGTCATTGGGTTCGGACTGCGTCGCCGCCGCCATCCAGTCGGCGAAGAGGGCAGAGGGGTCATCGGGCATCGGGCGCCTTGGCTTGCGTGGGTGGGGGGCATGTGTCACC
>JAPLOK010000490.1 GCA_026400775.1 Alphaproteobacteria bacterium
CGGCCTCGTGCGCCTCGGCCACGGCCGCGGCGATGCGCTTGATATGGCGTTCGGTGTGGTCGCGGGTTGCTGCCTTCAGCGCGCGGATGGTGCCCTTGATCTCGGCGGTCTCGGGGATGACGTTGCTGGCGCTGCCGGCATGGAACATGCACAGGCTGATCACCAGCGAATCCAGCGGATCCGTGCGGCGCGAGACGATGCTCTGGATCGCCACGACCAGCTGGCTGCCCACCAGCACCGGGTCGATCGCCAGATGCGGGCGCGCTGCGTGGCCGCCGCGGCCCTTGATGCGGAAGGCGACGGTATCGGCCGCCGCCAGAATCGGCCCCGGCACCACGGAAATCCTGCCCAGGTCGCTCAGCGGATCGTTGTGGATCCCATAGACCTGCTGGATGCCGAAGCGGTCCATCACGCCTTCCTCGACCATCACACGGCCGCCGCCGCCGCCTTCCTCCGCGGGCTGGAACAGGAACACCACGGTGCCGTCAAAATTGCGCGATTCGGCCAGGTATTTCGCGGTGCCCAGAAGCATCGCGGTGTGCCCGTCATGGCCGCAGGCGTGCATCTTGCCGGGCGTGGTGGAGGCATGCGGCGCGCCGGTTTCCTCGGTCATCGGCAGGCAGTCCATATCGGCGCGCAGGCCGACCACGCGACCGGAATCGCCGTTGCGCAGCACGCCCACCACGCCGGTGGTGGCGATGCCCGTATGCACCTCCACTCCGAAGCTGCGCAGCTTCTCGGCCACGATCGCGGCGGTGCGCGTCTCCTCGAAGCCCATCTCCGGGTTGGCGTGGAAGTCGCGGCGCCATTCGCCGATTTCGGGGGTGAGGGCGGCGATGCGGTTGTTCAGGGCCATGGGCGAAGGACTCCATCGTGGTAGCGTGGCACAAGGAGGAAGCATCGCATGCTGCTGGCACTGGACCAAGGCACCACATCCACGCGCGCCATCCTGTTCGATGCGGCATTGGCAACACACCGCACGGCGCAGGTGGAATTGCCGCAGCATTTTCCGTCCCCCGGCTGGGTTGAGCACGAGCCGGAGGACATCATCGCCCACAGCATCCAGGTGCTGCGCGAGGCCGCCGCCGACGCGCCGGTCGCGGCCATCGGCATCACCAACCAGCGCGAGACCACGCTGCTCTGGCGCCGTGACACGGGCCGCGCCGTGCATCGCGCCATCGTCTGGCAAGACCGCCGCACGGCGGCGGCCTGCGCGCGGCTGCCGGCGGCCGAGATCACCGCCCGCACCGGCCTGCTGCCCGACCCCTATTTCTCCGCCAGCAAGCTGGCCTGGCTGCTGGACCATGTGCCCGGCGCGCGGGCCGATGCCGAGGCAGGGCGGCTGTGCTTCGGCACGGTGGACAGCTTCCTGCTGTTCCGCCTGACCGATGGCCGCGTGCACGCCACGGATGCGACCAATGCGTGCCGCACCATGCTGTGGAACATCCATATGGGCGATTGGGATGAGGAATTGCTGCGGCTGTTCAAGATCCCGCGCGCACTGCTGCCCACCGTGCTGGATTGCGCCGCCGAATTCGGTGAGACACGGGTGCTGGGCCGCACAGTGCCGATCCGCGGCATCGCCGGTGACCAGCAGGCGGCGACACTCGGGCAAGCCTGTTTCCGGCCAGGCATGGTGAAGTCCACCTACGGCACCGGCTGTTTCGCCATGCTGGTGACGGGTGCGGCGGTGGGGTCACGCCACCGGCTGCTGACCACCGTTGCGTGGCAGTTGAACGGTGCGCGCAGCTATGCGCTGGAAGGCGCCATCTTCAACGCCGGCAGCACTGTGCAATGGCTGCGTGATGGCCTCGGCATCGTGAAGGACGGCGCGGAGGCCACCGCCCTGGCCGCCCAGGCCGACCCGGCGCAGCGCGTCATGCTGGTGCCGGCTTTCACCGGCCTGGGCGCGCCCTGGTGGGATGCGAATGCGCAGGCCGCGATCTTCGGCATGACGCGTGGCACCGGCCGCGCCGAGATCGCACGCGCCGCGCTGGAAGCGGTGGCCTTGCAAACCCAGGACCTGCTGGAGGCGATGCGTGCCGATATGGGCGCGCCCATCACCACGCTGCGGGTGGATGGCGGCATGGCGCGCAGCGACTGGACCATGCAAGCCTTGGCCGATCTGACCGGCTGCGAGGTGGATCGGCCGATGGTGACAGAGACCACGGCGATGGGCGCGGCCTGGTTGGCGGGGGTGCAGTCAGGCGTCCTGCCCGGCATCGCCGAGGCGCCGGCACATTGGCGGCTGGAGCGGCGGTTCTCGCCACAGATGGCGCGAGAGGAAGCGGCGGCACGCCACGCGGCCTGGCAAGCCGCCGTGCGCAAGACGCTTACTTCCTGAGCTCCATCTGGATCGGCCCCTCACGCTCCCCGCGCGCGAACTGATCCACCATCGCGTTGCCGGTGTTGCCCAGTTCCGCGGCCGCACCGGTCCAGACGATCTTGCCGTGATGGATCATCGCTGCCTGCTGGCCAATGCGCCTGGCACTCGCCATGTCATGCGTGATGGAAATGGCGGTGGCACCCAGGCGCTGCACGCAATCCACGATCAACCCGTCGATCACCGCGCCCATGATCGGGTCCAGCCCGGTGGTCGGTTCATCGAAGAAGATGAGGTCCGGCCGCGCCGCCACCGCGCGCGCCAGCGCCACGCGCTTCTGCATGCCGCCCGAGAGTTCCGAGGGCGATAGGTCACCCACACTGGCCGCCAGCCCCACCTGCGCCAGCACCTCTGCCGCGCGGTCGCGCGCCGCGGCGCGCGTGATGCGCTTCTGCGCCAGCAGCTTGAAGCAGACATTTTCCCAGACCGGCAGGCTGTCGAACAGCGCGCCCTGCTGGAACAGCATGCCCATGCGGTCCATCAGCGCCAGGCGGTCGCGGCGCGAGAGGCGCGTCACATCCTGGCCGCCCACCTCGATCACGCCTTCATCCGGTTGGATCAGGCCCAGGATGCACTTGATGGTGACGGACTTGCCGCTGCCCGAGCCGCCCAGGATAACAAGGGACGAATTGGGTGCGACCTCGATGTCGACGCCATCCAGCACGCGCTTCGCGCCGAAGGATTTGCGCACGCCGCGCAAGGTCACTCCCAACGCGCTCATGGCGAGAAAAACGCCTCCGTCACCACATAGTCCAGCATCAGGATCAGGATCGACGCCACCACCACCGCCGAGGTCGTGGCCAACCCCACGCCCTGCGCGCCGCCCTTGCTGTGGAAGCCGTACCAGCAGCCCATCAGCCCGATCACGAAGCCGAACACCGCCGCCTTGATCAGGCCGGAGATGACATCCATCGCCTCCAGCACATCCCAGGTGGCATCCAGATAGGCGGCGCTGACAAAGCCCAGCTTCATCGTGGCTATGATGTAGCCGCCCATCACGCCCAATATGTCCGCCACGACCACCAGCAGCGGCAGCGCCAGCGTGGTTGCCAGGATGCGCGGCGCGACCAAGTACTTCATCGGGTCCGTGCTCAGCGTGGTCAGCGCGTCGATCTGGTCTGTCACGCGCATGGTGCCCAGTTCCGCGGCCATCGCGGCACCGATGCGGCCTGCCACCATCAGCCCCGCCAACACCGGGCCCAATTCGCGCACAACGGACAGCACCACCACGCTCGCCACCGCCGATTGCGCGTTGAACCGCGCGAAGCCGGTATAGCTTTGCAGCGCCAGCACCATGCCTGTGAACAGCGCCGTCAGCGCCACCACCGGCAGGGAGAAATACGCGACCTCCACAAAGTGCCGCCAGAATTGCCGCGCGTGGAAGGGCGGGCGGACCATGTGCGAGATCGCCTCGGCCGCGAACAGCGCGAGCCGCCCCACGCCTTCGCAGGCCGCCAGCACGGGGCGGCCGATGCCGGCCAGCATGGCACCGACCATCAGACGTATTCGCGCCGGTAGCGGGCGCCGAGCGAGGTCAGGATTTCATACCCGATCGTGCCGGCGCGTTCGGCCACCGCGTCGGGCGGGTTGTCCGGGCCGATCAGCGTGATCATGTCGCCGGCGCGCGCCGCGATGCCGGTGATGTCGAAGGCGGTCAGGTCCATCGATACGCGTCCTACCACGGGCACCGCGCGCCCGGCCAGGATGCCAAAGCCGTGGCCAGAGAGCGCGCGCAGATAGCCATCCGCATAGCCCGCCGCGACGACGGCGATGCAACTGTCCCGCGCGGCGCGCCAGGTGGCGCTGTAGCCGACTGTGTCGCCCGCCGGCACGTCGCGGATTTGCAGGATGGGTGCGTCAAGCCGCAGCACGCAGCGCAGCGGGTTGGGCCCCGGCGCGGGGGCGATGCCGTAGAGTGCCGCACCAGGCCGCGCCAGTTCTGAATCATAGCCGAGGAAAATGCCCGATGAATTGGCGAAGCTGCCCGGTACGCCCGGCAGCTGCGCGCGCAACGCGGCAAAGCGCACGCGCTGCGTCTCGTTCAACGGGTGCGCGGGGTCATCTGCGCAAGCCAGATGGGTCATGACATAGGCAATGTCGAGCGGCGGCAGGCCCTCCAGCCCCGGCAAGCCCAGGCGGTTCATGCCGGTATCCACATGCAGCAGCACGGGCGCCTTGCCGGACCAGGCCTGGGCCATCTCCAGCGTGTTGACCACTGGTGTGCAGCCGGGTGCGGCGCCGGGCGGGAAGCCGTTCAGCACCGCGATCATCGGGGCCTCGCCGAGGGCATTGCGCAGCGCCACGCCCTCTGCCGCATGCGCCACGAAGAAATGCGAGCAGCCTGCTGCGCGCAGCGCGCGCGCCACCGGGGCGGCGCCCAGCCCATAGCCATCGGCCTTCACCACGCCGGCCACCGCGCCGCGATGCCGCGCGCAGAGCGCCCGCCAATTCGCGACGATGGCGCCGAGGTCGATGCTCAGAAGCGCGTCAATCGTAACCCCCAGGGCTGTGCGTCAAATCAAGATTGCCGAAGCGGGTGTATTCCGCCTCGAAATACAGGTCGATCTTGCCGGTGGGGCCATGGCGCTGCTTGGCGATGTAGAGTTCGGCACGATTGTGCGCGCGCTCCATGTCCATCTTCCAGCGGTCATGGGCGGCAGTGAATTTCTCCATATTGTCGAAGGCGCTTTCCTTCGGCTCGCGCTGCTTCAGGTAGTAGTCGTCGCGATAGACGAACATGACCGCATCCGCGTCCTGTTCGATCGAACCTGATTCGCGCAAATCCGACAGCTGCGGGCGCTTATCCTCACGCTGTTCCACGGCGCGCGAGAGCTGGGACAGCGCCATCACCGGCACATGCAGCTCCTTCGCCAAGGCTTTCAGGCCCTGGGTGATCATGGAGATTTCCAGCACGCGGCTGTCGGTGCGGGTGCCGGGTGCGGGGCGCATCAGCTGCAGATAGTCCACCACCACGAAATCCAGGCCGCGCGTGCGTTGCAGCCGGCGGCAGCGTGTGCGCAGGGCGGACATGTTGATGGCCGGCGTGTCGTCGATGACGATCGGCAGTGTCGCCAGGGTGCGGCTGGCTTCGTAGAAACGGTCGAACTCATCCTGGCTGACCTCGCCGCGGCGGATGCGGTCGCCGGAAATGCGGGATTCCTCGGCCAGAAGGCGGTTGGCCAGCTGCTCGGCAGCCATTTCCAGCGAGAAGATCGCGACCGAGCCGCGCGGCACTTCGCCTGGCGGCGTGCGGTCCAGGATGGCCTTGGCGCCGCCAAACGCGATCTTGGTGGCGAGCGCGGTCTTCCCCATGCCGGGGCGGCCGGCCAGGATCAGAAGGTCCGAGCCGTGCAACCCGCCCAGCCGCGCATCCACATCGCGCAAGCCGGTGGGCAGGCCCGACACGCCGCCGCCGCTGGCCTTGGCCTTGGCCGCGGTCTCCACCGCTTGCGCCAGCGCGCGGTCGAAGGAGACAGCACCACCCTCCGCCCCACCCCCGGCCGCCAGGTCGAACAGCCCCTGCTCGGCGCTTTCGATCTGCTGGGTGGCGTCCAGTTCCGGCTCGGCCCCGAAGGCGCGGTTGACGATGGTCTCGCCGACATCGATCAACTGTCGGCGCAGGTAGCAATCATGGATAAGCTTGCCATACTCGCCAGCGTTGATGATGCCGACCGTGGCCGCCACCAGCTGCACCAGATAGGCGGTGCCGCCCACCTCCTCGAGCACGCCGTTATGCTCGAACTCGGTTTTCAGCGTGACCACATCGGCCAGGGCGTTCTGCTCCACCCGGCGGCGGATGGCGGTGTAGATGCGGCCGTGGATGGGGTCGACGAAATGGTCGGGCTGCAGGAACTCCGACACCCGCTCGAAGGCCCTGTTGTTGGACAGCAGGGCGCCCAATAGGGCCTGTTCCGCCTCCAGGTTCTGCGGCGGCAAGCGCAGGGACTGGCCGAACAGGCCGGCGGCCTCAGGCGGGTTGATGCTGTTCATGGGGCGCAGTCTAGCGCGGGCGGGGTTGCCGCGTCGCCGGTGGATTGCTGTGGATAGCGTGCATGGACGCGTGTTTGCTGGGGCGCGTTGAGATTGTGTGTGAAGTCCTTGGGGAGGGCCTCGCCCTCCCCAAAACCCCGCCCACCAAAGGCCGAGTGGCTCTTGGACCCCGCGCTATTTGGGCGGGGAACAATCGTCTACGCAGACTCGCGCGAAGGAGATGGGCCGCTCAACCCTGTACCGCCGCCCAGCACTCCTGCCGCCGTTGCAATGGCGACTGCCCATCACCACGCCGGTAGACGACCGCATCCGACGAGAGGTCAGGCATTGTTTCCGGGACAGCCCGCTCGAACACCAAGCGCGTTTGCCAATCATCCGGAAGATGCGAAAGCCTACCTCCCTCTACATCGTTCAATTCGTCATGCTTCGAGTTGGCCGGGCGACCTTGAGTGGCGGCGGGCAAACCAAAGCGCGGCTAGCGCCGTCAGCAGCAAAAGCACGCTGCTTGGTTCTGGGACTGCATGCAAAGTCCAGGTCAAGCGGTTTGAGGCCGATGCCTCAGCGGAACCGATATCTGTGTTTCCAGAGGCGTAGGCATCCGACCAACCACTGACAGTCAATATGTCACCATTCACGACCGAGAACCGAGCGGTATAGCCATTGTTGCCTCTATTGTTTGTGCGCTCACAGGTATATTCAAAGAAATCCGGAGGCAATGAGCACGAAGTGGATGTTGACTGGACACCGGACCAGGACAGCGGTACAGCAACACCGTTTACCAACACACGGACCAAATAGCTATTGGCCGCAGTGCTGTTGGCATAGTAGTTCGTATAGGCGCGCTCATTACCAGAAAACAAGGTAGTGAGGGCCATCTGCCCAGCATAGAACGGATCGGAGAACGTCACCGTCCAGTTTACATTTCCGTTACCATAACCACTCGTCAAACGATTCATGTCAACACTGGCGGAAGCCGTTGCCGTTGCTGAAAAAGAATCCGAAGTGTCGCCAGCCATGGCCGGTACCGTGCTGCCGGTGGATGTCAGACCAAAGTCCGAGCCAGCCAACGCACCGGTTCCGTTTGTCCGGTTGTCATATGTGGAAATACGCGATCCCAGCCAAAGCGCCGCGGCATGGCCCGAGGCGGGCGTGGCCAAGGCAAACGCAACGACACATGCCGCAGCGTGCAGGGCACGCCTGCCGCCCGTGATGCGGCCATGAGTGATAACCGTGGACATCTCATATCCTCCCGATGGCACGGACGAAACATGCCGTCGTGCACCGCAGAGCGTTGTGTCTTTGCAACCCGATCAGCATTGATGCAGGTCAATATGCCGCAACTGTGTTTGCCAAGGCCGTATCCGTCGTCATTCGCCTTGAACAGGCGGCGTGGAGGTCCGGCTCGGCGCCGAAGGCGCGGTCGACGATGGTCTCTCCGACATCGATCAACTGCCGGCGCAGATAGCAATCGTGAATCAGCTTGCCGTATTCGCCGTCATTGATGATGCCGCCCCTCGCCGCCACCAGCTGCACCCGATAGGCAGTGTCGCATCATCGAGGCCGAGGGCTACCAGGTACTGGAATTGTGGGAGGAGCCGTATCAATGCGTGCTCGGCCTGACCACCATGGGTCGCTTCATGGTCAGCAAGGGTTGAATGGCGCGGCTGGCCGGGCGCGATTTGCTTCAGCGCGCCGGCAACCTCAGTGCCGCCAGCAACGCAACCCCACACAACCCCGCCATCACCAGAAACGCCCCACCCCCCATCGCCGCATAAAGCGGCCCCGACGCCAGCATCAGCACGCGGATCGCCGCCAGGTGCATTGCACCGAAGGTGGCCGCGTGCAGCGTCTGCACCGCGAACAGCGCAGCGAGTTCCGTTGTTCCCGCCGTCACCACCCAGCGCAGCACCCCCGCGCCGGCAGCCAGCATTGCCAGGCCGCGCAGCCCCAGGCGGTCGGCGAAGCGCCGGCCAAACAGGAACAGCGCCACCTCCGCCACCACCCCCCAGGCCCAGAGCGCACCGATGACGCCTGGTGACAGCCCCGCCGCCGTCCAATGCAGCGTCGAAAAGCCGTAATACACCGCGTGGCTGCCCTGGATCAGCGCCGAGCATGGCAGCAGCCGCCGGAACAGCGCGTGGCGCAGCGGCTCCCATAATGGCCCGCGCGCGGCGGGCGGCGTGCGCGCATCGGGCAGGCCCAGGCAGACCAGCGCGGTCAGCAGCAGGGCAGCACCTGCGACCAAAAGCGCGCCCAGCGGCCCGGCCGCGCCCACCACCTGGCCGGCCAGCAGCGCACCCGCGATGAAGGTGATGCTGCCCCAGGCCCGCACGCGGCCGTAATCGAAGGGCCGGCGGCGCATTTCCGCCACCGCCGCCGCGTCCGACAAGGGAATGATCGGCGCCACCGCGGCGCTGTGCAGCAGTTGCACCATCACCAGCAACAGCACGCCCTGCACCAGCGCCAGCAGGGGCAAGGTCAGCGCCGCCAAGGCCGCGCCCACCACCAGAACCGCGCGCAGGCCCATACTATCCGCCAGCCGGCCGGAGAGCGGGCCGGCCAGCAGGCGCGTCGCCGTGCCCAGCGCCAGTACCAGCCCGACCTGCTGTGGCGACAGCCCGCCCTCGGCCAATGCCACCGGAATGAACGGCATCGCGGCACCCAGCGCCATGAACTGGGCCGCGAACAACAGGGCGAAGCGTGTGGCGGGTTGCACACACAAGGCTATGCGCGGCTGCCGCGCCCGTTGCAATCCGCGCGGTTTCGCCGCATCACCGCGCGGTCAATTCCACACGGTTCCCCCATGTTCACCGCACGCGTCCGGGCCATCCTCGGCCCCACCAACACCGGCAAGACCCATCTGGCGATGGAGCGCATGCTGGCGCATTCCAGCGGCATCATCGGCTTCCCGCTGCGCCTTCTGGCGCGCGAGAACTATGACCGCATGGTCAAGGCCAAGGGCGAGAAGCACGTCGCGCTGATCACCGGCGAGGAAAAGATCGTCCCCCCCGATGCGCGCTGGTTCGCCTGCACGGTGGAAGCCATGCCGCTGGACCGCCGCGTGGAATTCGTGGGCGTGGACGAAATCCAGCTCTGCGCCGACGCTGATCGCGGGCATGTCTTTACCGACCGCCTGCTGAACGCGCGCGGCATGGTGGAAACCATGTTCATGGGGGCGGAGACCATCCGCCCGCTGTTGCAGCGCCTGGTGCCGCAAGTGGAGATCGAAAGCCGGCCGCGCCTGTCGCAGCTGACGCATACCGGCTTCGTGAAGCTTGGCCGCCTGCCGCCGCGTTCGGCCGTGGTCGCGTTTTCCGCCGGTGAGGTCTACGCGATCGCGGAGGCCATCCGCTCCCGCCGCGGCGGTTGCGCCGTGGTGATGGGCCGGCTGTCGCCGCGCACGCGCAACGCCCAGGTCGCGCTGTACCAGAACCGGGAAGTGGATTTCCTGGTGGCGACGGATGCGATCGGTATGGGCCTGAACATGGATGTGGACCATGTCGCCTTCGCCTCGATGGTGAAGTTCGACGGCCATGCGCCGCGCCAATTGACGGCGCAGGAAGCGGCGCAGATCGCCGGCCGCGCCGGCCGCGGCATGCGCGACGGCACCTTCGGTTCCACCGGCGACTGCCCGCCGCTGCCGGAGGAGATGGTGGGCAAGATCCAGGACCACCAGTTCGACAATCTGAAGACGCTGGCCTGGCGCAATTCGGAGCTGGACTTCACCAGCATCGACGCCCTGCTGGACAGCCTGAGCGCACCCTCCCCCGCACCGGGCCTCGCCAAGGGCCATGACGCGACGGATCACATCACGCTGAACATGCTGGCGCGCGATGCCGATGTGCGGCGCCTGGCGGGCAGCCGTTCGCGGGTGCAGCTGTTGTGGGAAGCCTGCTCAGTGCCGGATTTCCGCAAGCTGGCGGATGACAGCCATACGCGGCTGTGCGGCCGCATCTTCCGCCATCTGGCCGAGGATGGCGCGCTGCCGGATGACTGGGTGGCCGGGCAGATCGCGCAGATCGGCGGCACCGAAGGCGATATCGACACGTTGATGGCGCGTCTCTCGGGCATCCGCATCTGGTCGTATATCGCGGCGCGCGCGGATTGGCTGAAGAACGCGGCCGAGGCGCAAAACCTGGCGCGCACCGCCGAGGAAACCCTGTCGGACGCGCTGCATGAGCGGCTGACGCAGCGCTTCGTGGATAAGCGCGCGGCGCATCTGATCCGCCGTCTGGACCCGGCCAGCGAGGAGGAGTTGCTCTCCGCCGTCACGCGCCAGGGCGAGGTGGTGGTCGAGGGTCATAATGTCGGCAAGGTGGAAGGCTTCCTGTTCCACACCGATGCCGAAATCGATGACGAGGAGACGCGCAAGCTGGTGCTGCGCGCCGCCCGCCGCGCGCTGCGCGAGGAAATGCCGCGCCGAGTGGCAGCCCTGGAAATCGCCAAGGCTGAGAGCTTCACCCTGACGCCCGACCACAAGGTGCTGTGGGATGGTGCGGATGTCGCGCGGCTGCGCGTGGGTGCCGAAGCCAGCAAGCCGCAGATCGAGGTGGTGCCCAGCGAATTCCTGGACGGCGCGCAGCGTGAGCGGGTGCGGGCGCGGCTCGCCGCCTGGATCGAGGGCGTGCTGAGCAAGGACCTGGCCAGCATCGCCGCCGTCGAGAAGAAGGCCGAGGATGACAACACCTTGCGCGGGCCGGCCTTCATGCTGCGCGAATCCTTGGGCATCCGCCCGGGCAATTCCCGCGTGCAGACGGGCAATGAGGTGCAGGCGAAACTCAAGGCGATCGGCGCGCGGGCGGGGCGTTTCGCGCTGTACGTGCCCGATGCGCTGAAGCCGCGCGCCATGGCGATGCGCGCGCAGCTTTGGGCGCTGTCGCGCAACATCCCCACGCCGGAATTGCCGCCGCCGGGCCTGGTGGCGCTGCCGGTGGATGGGGTGACGGTGCTGTCATGGCCGCCCGGCTTTGGCGAGGCTATCGGCTGGGTGCCGGCCGGCCCGCTGGGGCTGCGGCTGGACGTGGCCGAGCGGATTGCTGGCGATGTGAGCTTCGCCACGCGCCGAGGGCCTGCCGTGTGGCAGCCGGAATGGCTGACGCGCTACGGCATCAAGCCCGAGAATTTCGCGGGCGTGCTGGCCGCCATGGGCTTCCGGTTGATCGAGGCGGAAGTGCTGCCGGAGGGGATGTTCGGCCCGACCCAGCCGGCCCGTGTGTCCTGGGCGCGGCCGGAGCGGGCGCCGCGGCCTGAGCGTGGGCCAAGGCCCGAACGCGCGCCGAGGCGCGAGGGTGAAGGCGAAGCGCGTGCTCCTCGTGGCCCGCGCCCTGACCGTGGCCCGCGCACGGATCGCGGCCCGCGCCGTGATGCGCCGCCCGCCGAGGCACCGGCGGCAGGCGCACCGGGCGCAGACATGCCGAAGCGTGAGGAACGCCAGCCGCGCCGCCCCGGCGCGCCAGGTGGTGCCTTCGGCAAGACCGGGCCTGGGGATCGTGGGCCGCGGCCAGATGGTCCGCGCAAATTCGATGGCCCACGTGGGCCGCGAGACGATCGCCCGCGCGGTCCCCGTGACGATCGCCCGCGCGGTCCCCGCGACGATCGCGGCGGCAATGGCGAGACGCGGGTCTTCCACCAGGACAAGACGGCCGTGGCGGCCGAGGATAATCCCTTCGCCAAACTGGCAGCGCTGAAGCTGAAGTAGAGCGTGGTCCGCGAAGCTGGCATCGGCGGCGTAGTGAATCACGCTCTCACGGCGTGGCTGCCGCCGGCCAGGCGGTAGCCATGGAACGTCCGGCCGAGTGGGAAAGGCTGGATGTCTGGTTGTGGTATGCGCGCGTGGGCAAGACACGCGCGCTCTGCGCCAGGGCCGTGGGCCAAGGCGGGTTTCGCGTGAACCGCATGCCGGTGGACAAGCCGCACCACAAGCTCCGAGTGGGCGATGTCGTGACCTATGTGTGGGGCGAAGAGGTGCGCGTGTGGCAGGTGCTGGCGCTGGGGTCGCGGCGCGGGCCTCCGGAGGAAGCCCGCGCGCTGTATGTGGCGCTTACGCCTGGCGCTCCACCATCAACGTCTTGATCTTGCCGATCGCCTCGGCCGGGTTCAGCCCCTTCGGGCAGGCCCGCGTGCAGTTCATGATGGTGTGGCAGCGATACAGCCGGAACGGGTCTTCCAGATTGTCCAGGCGTTCGCCGGTCGCTTCATCGCGGCTGTCGGCAATCCAGCGATAGGCGGCCAGCAGCACGGCCGGGCCCAGATAGCGGTCGCCATTCCACCAATAGGACGGGCAGCTGGTGGAGCAGCAGAAGCACATGATGCACTCCCACATGCCATCCAGCTTGGCGCGTTCTTCCTTGGACTGGCGGCGCTCCTCATCGGGCGGCGGCGGCGTTTCGGTCTTCAGCCAGGGCTCGATGGAGCGGTATTGCGCGTAGACCTGGGACAGGTCGGGCACCAGATCCTTCACCACCGGCATATGCGGCAGCGGCGAGATCTTCACATCGCCCTTCACGTCTTCGATGGGCTTCAGGCAGGCCAGCGTGTTCAGCCCGTCGATGTTCATCGCACAGGAGCCGCAAATGCCCTCGCGGCAGGAACGGCGGAAGGTGAGGGTGGTGTCCACCTCGTTCTTGATCTTGATCAGCGCGTCCAGGACCATCGGGCCGCATTTGTCGAGATCAAGCTCGTAGGTGTCGGTGCGCGGGTTGTCGCCCGTGTCGGGGTCCCAGCGGTAGATCTTGAAGGCGCGGACGTTGGTGGCGCCGGCCTCGGCCTTGAAGGTCTGGCCCTGGCCGATGGTGGAGTTCTTGGGAAGCGTAAACGTCGCCATGGTTCAGTACACCCGTGCCTTCGGCGGAAACACCTGAACCTCATTGGTCAGGGTGCGCATCTTCACGTCGCGATAGTCGAGCTTCACCTCGCCCTTCTCGTTCATCCAGGCAAGCGTGTGCTTCATCCAGTTCTCGTCATCGCGGTCCGGGCAGTCTTCATGCGCATGCGCGCCGCGCGATTCCTTGCGCGCATCGGCGCCGACAATCGTGGTCATCGCATTGCCGACCAGATTGTCCAGTTCCAGCGCTTCGACCAAGTCCGAGTTCCAGATCAGGCTGCGGTCAGCGATCTGGATGTCGCTGTAGCCGGCATGCACCTTCTTCAGCTTGTCGACGCCCTCTTCCAGCAGCTTGGTCGTGCGGAACACGGCCGCGTGGTCCTGCATGGCGCGCTGCATGGTCTCGCGCAGTTCCGCCACGCGCGTGCCGCCCTTGGCGTTGCGCACGCGGTCGAAGCGGTCCAGCGCGTTCTCACCGGCCTTGGGCGGCAGCGGCGGTTGCGCTGCACCCGGGCGCACCACTTCCTTGGCACGATGCGCGGCGGCACGGCCAAACACCACCAGATCGAGCAGCGAATTGGTGCCCAGGCGGTTCGCGCCATGCACCGAGACGCAGGCTGCCTCGCCCACCGCCATCAGGCCGGGGACGATCGCGTCCTGGTCGGCCTTCGTCGGCCGCAGAACCTCAGTGTAGATGTTCGTGGGGATGCCGCCCATGTTGTAATGAACGGTCGGCAGCATCGGGATGGGCTCCTTCGTCACATCCACGCCCGCGAAAATCTTCGCGGTCTCGGAAATGCCGGGCAGGCGCTCATGCAGCAGGTCCGCGCCCAGATGTTCCAGGTGCAGGTGGATGTGGTCCTTCTTCGGCCCCACGCCGCGTCCTTCGCGAATCTCGATCGACATGGCGCGCGACACCACATCGCGCGATGCCAAGTCCTTCGCCGTGGGCGCGTAGCGCTCCATGAAGCGCTCGCCTTCGGAATTGGTCAGGTAGCCGCCTTCACCACGCGCGCCCTCAGTCACCAGGCAGCCGGAGCCGTAGATGCCGGTCGGGTGGAACTGCACGAATTCCTGGTCCTGCAGCGGCAGGCCAGCGCGCAGCACCATGCCGCCGCCATCGCCCGTGCAGGTATGCGCCGAGGTGCAGGAGAACCAGGCGCGGCCATAGCCACCGGTGGCCAGAACCACCTGCTGCGCGCGGAAGCGATGGATCGAGCCATCCTCCAGGCACCAGGCGGTAACGCCACGGCATACGCCCTCATCATCCATGATCAGGTCGAGGGCGATGTATTCGACGAAGAACTCGCAATTATGTTTCAGCGACTGCTGGTACAGCGTGTGCAGGATGGCATGTCCGGTGCGGTCGGCGGCTGCGCAGGCGCGCATCGCCGGCGTCTTGCCGTAGTTCTGCATGTGCCCGCCGAAGGGGCGCTGGTAGATGCGCCCATCTTCGGTGCGGGAGAACGGCACGCCGTAGTGTTCCAGCTCGATGATGGCCGGAATCGCCTCGCGGCACATGTATTCAATGGCGTCCTGGTCACCCAGCCAGTCCGACCCCTTCACGGTGTCGTACATGTGCCAGCGCCAGTCATCCTCGCCCATATTGCCGAGTGCCGCGCCCACTCCGCCCTGCGCTGCCACCGTGTGGCTCCGCGTGGGGAAGACCTTGGTGATGCAGGCGGTTTTCAGGCCTGCGGCACCCATGCCGAAAGTGGCGCGCAGACCCGCACCGCCAGCGCCGACCACCACCACGTCATAGGTGTGATCGACGATGCGAAAGGCGTATTGCGAAGGCTTGCTGATGGCGTTCATGCGTGACCCCTTGTCACAACCGAGTTGGGCCTGAAACGATTCACGTAAAGGCCACGCGCAGCACGCTGAAGGCGCTGATCAGCGCCAGCAGCAGACATGCCGCCTTGACCAGAAGAATGCCGAAAAGCCGCGGCAATTCGGCGCGGACATAGTCCTCCACCACTTCCTGCAGGCCATGGGCCATGTGGTGGAACATCACGCCGATCAGCAGCAGCAGCAGTACGGCGTTGACCGGTGCGGCCACGAAGGCGCGTGCCTCCGCATAGGAGGCACCGAGCAGCCCGAAGATGCTGAGCACGAACCACAGCAGCAGTGGCAGCAGCGCGATGGAGGTCACGCGCATCATCCACCAATGCGTCGTGCCGGACTTCGCGGAACCAAGGCCGCGCACGCGGCCGAGCGGCGTGCGCATCGAACGAGACGGGTTCTTTGCCATGCTCACCACGCCACCAAAGCGAAGATCCAGG
>JAPLOK010000197.1 GCA_026400775.1 Alphaproteobacteria bacterium
CCTGGCGGCGCTGGGTCGGCATTCTGGTCACCTTCCACATCGTCTGCCTGGGCTGGGTGCTGTTCCGCGCCGGCGACATGGCGACCGCGATGGGCATGCTGGAAGCGCTCACGCGCTGGGAGCAGCCCACCGAACGCGCGCTGGGCTGGCTTGTGGCGATCATCGCGGTGGCGCTCGCGCTGCACGCCCTGCCGCCGCGCTGGACGGAAAGGCTGGAGGCGCGCCTTGCCCCCTGGCCCGCGCCCGCCCTCGGCTTGGCGTTTGGCGTCGCACTTGTCGTGATCCTGACGCTGGGCCCCTCCGGCGTCGCCCCCTTCATCTATTTCCACTTCTGAGCGGAGGCACGCATGCGCCAACCCTGGCTGCCCGGTTCGCCCCCTTTGCCGGTGCCCGATGATTTCTCGGCGCAGACGCGATGCATGTCAGCGGGGCGCGTGGCGGCGGCGCTGGCCATCATGGCGCTGCTGCTGTTGATGGGCCGCTCGAAGGAAATCCTCGATGCCGTGTTCGGCCTGGACCCCAGCCCGCTGGCGGATGCGCTGCTGGTGGTGGCCGAGGCCTGGCACGGCGCGATGATGGCCATCGGTGTGGCGCCTGCGCTGGGCTGGCTGCATGCGGTGCTGGGCTTCGCCGCCTGAAGTCTCTGCCGGGGGCTACCCCCTGCGCCAGAGCGGGTCCTTGATCTTGTCAAGGAACGCCGCATGGGCGGCCTCGCGCTCGGCTGGCACGATTATGGGTCGTGGCGCGCGTTCGCGCCGCGCCTCGGTCGCCAGCGCCGGGCCATTGCCGCCCGAACCGCCCAGGCCCAGGCCCTGCTGCCGCCCGCCATTCAACTCCAGATAGACCTGCGCCAGCAGCCGCACATCCAGCAACGCATTATGCGTGGTGCGTTCCGACAGATCGATCTCAAAGCGGCGGCACAGCGCATCCAGGCTGTTGGGCATGCCAGGGAAGCGCTTCTTGGCCAGCGCCAGCGTGTCCACCACGCGGTGCGACAGGGCCGGCCGGCCGGCGCGCGCCAACTCGGCGTTCAGGTGCATCACGTCGAATGGCGCGTTGTGCGCGACAATCGGCGCATCGGCCACGAATTCCAGCAGTGCATCGATGATCTCGGCGAAGCGCGGCGCGCCCTGCACATCGGCATTGGTGAAGCCATGAATTCGCGTGGAATCGGAGGGGATGTCGCGTTCGGGGTTGATCAGCGTGCGGTAGTGCCGGCCGGTAGGCAGCATGTTCACCACCTCGATGGCGGCGACCTCGATGATGCGATGGCCCTCGCTGGGTTCAATACCGGTGGTCTCGGTGTCCAGCACCACTTCACGGCTCATGGCGGAACTGCCTCACGATGCGGCGCACCGCGCGGTCGGTGGCGTGACGCGCCCCACCGGTGCGGATGATGATGTCGGCACGCGCGCGCTTCTGCGCATCGGGCATTTGCCGCGCCAGGATGGCGGCCAGGCGGTCCGCGGTCATGCCGGGGCGGCGCAGCACGCGGGCGCGCTGCACGGCGGCCGGGGCGGAGACAACCACCACCGCGTCGAACTCGCGCGCCGCGCGCCGCGTCTCGAACAGCAGCGGAATATCCAGCACCACGAGCCGCTGGCCATCGCGCCTCGCGCGCGCCAGGAAGCGGCGTTGCTCGTCGCGCACCAGCGGATGGATGATGCGCTCCAACATCCGCAGCGCCTCGGGCTTGCCCAGCACCGCGTCGCGCAGTGCCTCGCGCTCTACGCGGCCCCGCTTCACCGTACCGGGAAAGGCCGCGCCGATGGGCGCCACGGCTCGCCCGCCGGGCGATTGTAACAGATGCACCGCGGCATCGGCATCGAACACGCGCACACGCCGCGCGCTAAAACTGCGCGCGGCCGTGGACTTGCCCATGCCGATGCCGCCGGTCAGGCCCAATATCTTCACCCCAGCACCGCCGCTTCCAGCGCCGCATCCACCACCGGCTCCACGCCGAACCAGGCGGCGAAGCCTGGCCTGGCCTGGTGCAGCAGCATCCCGATGCCGGTGACAGCGGCCAGCCCCTGCGCGCGCGCGGCCAGCAGCAGCGGCGTCCAGAGCGGTGCATAGACCGCATCGGCCACCACACCGCTGCGCATCCGTGCCAGGTCGATGACCAGCGGCGGTTCGCCCACCATGCCCAGGCTCGTGGTGTTCGCCAGCAGCGCGGCCTCGGCCAGTGGCGGTTCGGCCGCCACGCGGATCGGCCCGCCCAGCGCATCCGCCACCGCCTGCGCGCGGTCGGCGCTGCGATTGACCAGCACAACCTCCGGCGCGCCGGCATCCAGCAGCGCCGCGGCAATGGCGCGCGCCGCACCGCCCGCGCCCAGGATGACGGCCGGCCCTGTTTCGGCCCGCCAGCCCGGCGCGCCGGCGCGGAGGTTTTCCAGGAAGCCGAAGCCATCGGTGTTGTCGCCCAGGATCCGGCCATCGCGGAACACCAGCGTGTTCACGGCACCGGCGCGGCGGGCGAAATCGCTCACCTCATCACACAGCGCGAAGGCCGCTCCCTTGTGCGGGATGGTGACATTGGCGCCCGCGAAGCCTGCCGCCATCACGCCACGCACGGCGATGGCGAAATGCTCGGGCGGCACCGGCAGCGGCACATAGGCGCCATCGATGCCATGACGCGCCAGCCAATGATTGTGCAATTGCGGGCTGCGCGAATGCCCCGCCGGCCAGCCGAACACGCCCGCCACGCGGGCCTTGCCGGTGATCATGCGCCGCAACGTCCCGCCCGTGATCACGGGCACCAACGTAACGCGGCCGCGTCGTCTTCGGCTTTGGCCTCCACCCAGCGGGTGGTGCCATCGGCGAATTCCTCGGCTTTCCAGAAGGGCGCGCGGGTCTTCAGCCAGTCAATCAGGAAGGCACATGATTCGAGTGCGGCGATGCGATGCCGCGAGGCCGTCAGCACCAGCACGATCGGGTCACCCGGCAGCATGCGGCCATGGCGGTGGATCACGGTGCAGCCGGTCAGCGGCCAGCGCGCCTCGGCCTGCGCGGCGATGGCGGCCAGCGCGCGTTCGGTCATGCCGGGATAGTGTTCCAACGTCATCGCCGCCAGCCCGTCATCGGCGCGACAAATGCCCAAGAAGCTCGCGATGCCGCCCACATCCGTCCGCCCCTCACACAGCAGAGCACTCTCCGCGCCCAGGTCGAATACCTCCCGCTGCACCAGCACGCGCGCCATCTCAGCCGCCGGTGACAGGGGGGAAGAAGGCCACTTCGTCATTCGCCGCGACCGGCGTGGAGGGCCGCGCGAAATCCTGGTTCACCGCGGCGCGGATCTGTGCGGCATGGGCGAAGGCATCAGCATAGCCAGGGCTGCGGGTGGCGAGCCAGGCCGTCAGCCCGGCCACATCCCGCACCTCCGACGGCGGGTTCACGGTTTCCTCTGCCAGGCCGACCTTCTGCCGAACCCAGGCGAAATACAGCAGCTTCATCGCGGCGGGTTCAGCACCTGCTGCGAGGTGCGGCCAGGTTCGGTGATGATGGTCACCGCGCTATCGCCGGTGACGGCGGCAGGCCGCCCGCCAGGCCCGATCGCAGCCCCCGCGCGCGGATTGTCCAGGATGGTGAAGGTGCCCGCGGGCGTGGTCACGGTGCGGCGTTCCTGCACCAGGACGGGCGCGCCGACCGGCTGCGGCGGAGCGACCGGCAGGCTGGCCTGTGACGCGCGCGGGGCATCAAGCGCCGCACCCGAGCCACGCGTGCGCTGGGCGGCAGGCGGGGTTTCGGGGCGGTAGGCGGGCACGCCGCGCAGCGCCTCGTCAGGGTTGGCGAGCGTGGCGCGCGGGCCTTCGGCAGCGGGCCAGACATTGCCATCTTCCTCGCGCAGCGGCTCGGCGCCGGCCATGGTCGGGCCACGACGCACGCGGTCCACCGTCAGGCCACCGGTGACCGGCGCCGAACGGTCCCCCGGCGCCACCAGGCCGAAGCCTGAGATGGTCGAATCGGTCAGCCAGTTGAAGCTGCGGTCGGCCGGACCGCAGGCCGAGAGGCCCAGCACGGCGGCGAGCATCGCGGGTGCCAGCAAATGGTTCATCCAAGCCTCCTCAGGATTCGTGGGGAAGATGCGCCTTCGCGCGTGGTGTCTCAAGGGCGGGCACCGGGCAGAAGCGTTTCGTGACATGGCGCAAGCCGGGCGCCCCTCACCCTTCCGGCGGCGCATCGGCGCGCGCGGCATGGCGCAGGCCGGAGACCAGGTAGTCCCAGCCGGTCAGCAGCGTAAGGATCGCGGCCACCCAGAGCATCACCTCACCGATCAGCCCGATCGGCAGCCAGCCCAGGCCGATCAGCGGGGCGGCCGAATCGCCGACCAGCAGCACGCCCAGCGCGCCCATCTGGAAACCGGTCTTCCATTTGGCGAGCTTGGTGACCGGCATGCCCACGCGCAAGGTCGCCAGATATTCCCGCAGGCCCGAGACCAGGATCTCGCGCAGCATGATGATGATGGCCGGCAGCAGCGCACGGTCATCGAGGCGTTCGAAGCCCACCAGCACCATCAAGGCGGCCGCAACCAGCAGCTTGTCGGCGATGGGGTCCAGCATGATGCCGAAGCCTGAGGTGATGCCGCGGTCGCGCGCGATCTTGCCGTCGAAGTAATCGGTGATAGCAGCGGCAGAGAACACCGCGCAGGCGGCGAGATCCGCCCATGGCGCGCGCAGCATCACCAGTGCCACCAGCAGCGGGATGGCGGCGATGCGCGAAATCGTCAGCAGGTTGGGCAGAGAGAGCAGCACGCCCCGCCTATAACCCATGCCGCGCGTTACGTCAGGGGTTGGCGCCGCCGCCGTCATGGGCTTGGCGGCGCCGCCGCGGGGCGCGATACGGGTGGCGATGCGAATTCTCTACTATTCCGTGCATTCTGTGCTCGAGCATGACGAGGTCACGCTGCTGCGCAGCCTCGGGCATAAAGTGTTTCCGCTGGGCGAATATTTTGATGCGGCACTCGGCCAGGGCATGCGGCCCATGGCCGATCCCGGCCCCGGCCATGCCGCGCTGTTGGAACGCTTCCACGCCGAGGGCTGCCAGTTCCGCCGCTTCTCCGCACCCGAGGAGACGGTGCTGACACCAGGCTTCGTCGCGCTGTTCGACCTGGTGGTGGTGATGCACAGCGCTGAGTTCATCGAACACCACTGGGGGGTGCTGGCTGGCCGGCCGATCATCCTGCGCACCATCGGGGTCGGCCTGCCCTGGCGCGAGCCGCGAATCGCGGCCCTGCGCGCGCGCGGCGTGCGCGTGATCCGCTATGCCGAGACCGAACGCCACGCGCCCGACTACGCCGGCCATGACGCGGTGATCCGCTTCGCCAAGGACCCGGCCGCCTTCGATGGCTGGCAGGGCGATGCGGCGCAGGCGCTGATGTTCTCCATGGCGTTCCGCGAACGCTTCCCCGAAGAATGCGCGCTGTGGGAGGCAATCGCCCCCGGCCTGCCGCTGGTGCTGGGTGGCGCTTCGAACGAGGGCATCCCCGGCGCCATCGGCTTCCAATTGCCGGATCAGCAGATGGCGCTGCTGCGCACGAGCCGCGCCTATCTCTACTGCTCGGGCCTGCCCATTCCCTACACGCTGAACTTCATCGAGGCCTGGATGATGGGCATCCCGCTGCTGGCGCTGGACCCTGCCCTGGTGACCCGCCCGCACAACTGCACCGAATGGCCCGGCCTGATCCGTCGCGGCCAGGATGCGCTGCTCGCGCGTGACCCGCGTGAGGCACGGGCCATGCTGCGCAACCTGTTGAACGACCATGGCCTGGCGCGGCAGATCGGCCAGGCGGGCCGCGCGCGGGCGATCGCGCTGTTCGGCACGGCGGTGATCGCGCCGCAATGGCAGGCGGCGCTGGCCTGGGCATAGTGTCCTGGCCGCGAAGTTCGCTGCTCTTCCCAGCGGGCTTCGCGGGTTACCTGGCCACTGAACAGAGAGCCGAGTGTCCCGAGAAGGAAGGCGCCGCTGATGCGGCGCATTCCAGGCTCGTGGCACGCGCAATCGCCTTCATTCCACCCCAATCCCGCGCTGTAATCTGCGCCCGTTCCCCCCTCGCGGCACGCCGGAGGCCCTGATGCCCGCGACCACACGCTGCCTGCTGCTTGGCGCCGCGCTGCTGCTGCCCTGGTGCGCGTTGGCGCAAGGTGATCTCAAGCCCGGGGTCGCGCCCGCCGCCCCCACGGCCCCGGCCACGCCGGAAGAACAAAACATCCCCGACCCGCCGGCCCGCGCCGGGCGGCTGGCCGCCTTCTCGGGCGGGGTCTCCCTGCGCGACCCGAGCCAGCCGCAATGGCAGCCGGCCGAACGCAACCTGCCGATCGCCACCGGCAGCGCGCTGTGGACCGAAGCCCGAGGCCGCGCCCTGCTGGAACTGCCCGGGGTGAATCTGGGCCTGGAGAGCGGCAGCGGCCTGGAATGGACCCGGCTGGATGATGCCGGCGCCGAAGCCAGCCTGGCCCAAGGCCAGGTCGCGCTGCTGGTCCACGCGCTGGACCCCGATGATGTATTGCGCATCGCCACCCCGCGCGGCACCGCCGAAATCCTCAAGCCCGGCCGCTATGTGATCGAGGCGGGCGCGGAGGGCGCGCCCTCCCGCGTGGTGGTGCAGCAGGGCCATGCTGCCTGGGTACAGCCCGATGGGCAGCGCATCCTCCTCGGCCCCGGCCGGGCGCTGGCCACCAGCGGCGAGGCGCCGGCCATCACCGCCGCCAGCGAGGCCGCGCCCATCCTCGCCTGGACGCTGGCCCAGGAACCCAAATTCAACGAAGTGCCGCAATCCGTCGCCCTGATGCCCGGCGGCCGGCAATTGGCGGAATTCGGCCGCTGGTCCCGCCATCCCGAATATGGCGATATCTGGCGCCCGGAGGTGCCCGCCGGCTGGGTGCCCTTCCGCGAGGGCAATTGGCGCTGGACCGACCCCTGGGGCTGGACCTGGCGGGATGCGCAGCCCTGGGGCTTCGCCACCTCGCATTACGGACGCTGGTTCGAATATGACGGCGCCTGGGCCTGGGCGCCGGTGGTGGTGGCAGCGCCTATCGTGGTGCTGGCGCCCAGGCGCTGGCCGGTCTTCACGCCGGCGGTGGTGGGCTTCTTCGGCCCGCCGGGACGCTGGGGTGGTGGGCGGCCGGTCGGCTGGGCACCGCTGGCGCCGCATGAACCCTTCTGGCCGGGGCGGCGATTCTCGGCGGGCTATGTGCAGCGGGTGAATGCCGGGGCGGTGCGCGACGCGCCGGGCTTGGGCCCGCGCTGGGCCGATGGGGCGCGCCGCCTGCCGCCGCCGGCCTTCGCCAATTGGCGTGGTGCGACGGCGGTACCCGGGCCGGTCTTCGCAGGCGCGCGGCCGGTTGGGCCGAACCGCCTGCCCTTCAACGGCCCGCCCCAGGCGGCGCTGCCGCCACCTTCCCTGCCTCCGCGCCCGCTCGGCCCGGCGCCGCAAGCCGCGCTGGGGCCGCGCCCCGACCTGCCGCCCGCCCTGCTGCGGCCTGGCGATGCCGTGCGGCCCGGCGCGCCCAATGCGCCCATGCTACCGCCGCTGGCTGCACCAGGAGTGCGGCCGCCGGTCTTTGCGCCTTCGCCGGCGGCGCTGCCGCCTGGACAGAGGCCGGGCTTCACGCCGCCCTTCCAGACCCAGGTGCCGGGTGGGCCTCAGGTGGTGCGGCGCGCGCCCACCCTTGCCCAATATGCCGCCGCCGGGCGCGGGGCCTGGCGCGCGCGAGCCGATGGCGCCGCCGCTCGGGGCACGCCCACCCTTGCCCAATATGCCGCCGCTGGGCGTGGGGCCTGGCGCGCGCGAGCTGGGGGGACCGCCACTCGGCGCACGCCCGCCTTCACCCAATATGCCGCCGCTGGGCGCCGCGCCTGGCGCGCGCGAGCCGATGATGCCGCCGCTCGGGGCGCGCCCACCCTCGCCCAATATGCCGCCGCTGGGCGTCGCGCCTGGCGCGCGCGAGCCGATGGCGCCGCCGCTCGGGGCACGCCCGCCCATGGGCAATATGCCACCACCACCGGCCTTCGCGCCGCAGTTGGGCGGAAGGCCGCCCATGGCCAATGTGCCGCCACCACAGGTCTTCGCGCCGCCGCGCGCGCCCAGCCCGCCACCGCAGGTCTTCGCGCCGCCGCCAGCGATGCGGCCGCCGCAAGCGGCCAGCCCGCCGCCGGCCTTCGCCGCACCGCGCCCACAGGCGCCAAGCTTCGCGCCGCCAGTTCGGCCCGCGCCGCAGCAACAACAGGGGCCGGCCCCGCGGCGGTAATGGTCTTGCCTTCAGCCTGATTCTGGGAAAATCCCGTGATCGTCATTGGCCAGCCGATCCACTGAACAGGCTGCACAAGCCTGTCCAGATCAGGTTCTTGCGAGCTCAGCTCGCGCCGGAAGCGCGGATCACCGGCGCCCAGCGCGTCTGCTCGCCGGCCACCCAGGCCGGCAGGTTGGGCTGGTCGATCCAGTCGGTGCGCACGAAGGCGGCCTGGTCCAGGCGCTCGCGCACCTGTGCATCGCCCAGCACGCCGCGCACAGCCTCCGCCAGGCGCGTAGCAATGGCCTGGGGCAGGCCCGCGGGGGCTGCCAGCATGAACCAGTTGAGGCTGACGACATCACCGAAGCCGGCTTCGCGGGCGGTGGGCACATCGGGCAGGATGGCCGCGCGCGTGGCCGAGGAGACGGCCAGCCCGCGCAAGGTGCCGCCGCGCACAGCGCCCACATTCGCCGCCGCCGTGTCCCAGAGCGAGGTGGTGCTGTTGCCCAGCACCGCCTGCTGCGCCTCGGGCGCGCCGCGGAAGGGCACGTGCAGCAGTTCCGCCCGCGCCTGCATGCCGAACAGCACGCCTGTCAGATGCCCCATCGAGCCGATGCCCGAGGTGCCGAAGCTCACCGCCTCACGCCCGCGGCGCGCGGCATCGGCGTATTGCTGAAGATTGGTGATGGGGCTGTTCGCCGCCACCGCGCACAGGATGGGCGCGCCGCCCATCAGCGCGATGTAGCTGAAGCTGCGCGCGGAGTTGTAGGCGATGCCCTGCTGCATCTGCGGCAGCAGCACCAGCGGACCAGGTGTGGAGAGCAGAAGCGTATAGCCATCCGGCCGGTCATTGGCCGCCGCCGTCAGCCCCACAGCGCCACCGCCGCCCGCCCGGTTGTCGATCACGAAGGGCTGGCCCAGCGCACGTTCCAGCCGTTCGGCCACCGGGCGCATCATCAGGTCCGAGGCGCCGCCGGGCGTGAACGGGATGATCACCCGCACCGGGCGCGAGGGCCAGGCAGGCTGGGCGAGAGCCGGGGCAGCGAGAGCTGATGCGGCCAACAGGGCGCGACGAGAGACCATGGAAACACTCCTTCGAACCCCGGCAACATGCCAAGCATGGGGGCGCGGCGCAGCGTTGCGCAACCCGGCTTTCGCACGGCGCGGCGCAGCGATTGCCCCCGTGCGCGGCAGGCCTGCCGCCAGCTTGGTCAGCCAGCGCTGTTCTTGATCGCCTTGTTCATGTCCGCCCGGCGCCAGAGATACCAGGACGCCACTGTACGATGCGGCGCCCAGTCGGCGCCGATCGCGGCCAGTTCGCGGGGCTTGGGCTGGGCGTCCAGGCCCATCGCCAGGCGGTAGCCTTCGCGCACGCCGAAATCATCCACCGGCAGCACATCCATCCGGCCGAGTGTGAACATCAGCAGCATCTCGACCGTCCAGCGGCCGACGCCGCGGATCTGCACCAGGCGTTCGATCAGTGCGTCGTCCGACATGCGCGCGGCGGCGCGGCGGGTGGGCACCAGGCCCTCTGATGTCTTGAGCGCGATGTCGCGGATGGCGGCCTGCTTGCTGGCGGAAAAGCCACAGCCGCGCAGGGCTTCGGCCGGCAATGCCAGGATGAACTCGGCGGGCGGAAAGCCGCCTGGTTCATGCAGCGCCAGCAGCCGGTTGATCATGGCGCGCGCCGCATTGCCATGCACCTGCTGGTGCGCGATGGCGCGCACCAAAGCCTCGTATGGCTCGCGCTTTTCCTGCGCGAGCGTGCACGGCCCGACCTGCTTGATGATGGGCTTGAACGGCGTGATGCGGCTCAGGGCTTTGGTGGCTTCGGCGTGCGACATCAGCCCGGTATAGAGCATGATCCGCAAAGGCGGGATCGCCGGCGCGGTCAATCATCCTCGTATAGCGGCTACAGCGTGTTTCCGTGAAACGGGATCACACTGTAGCGCGGCGCGGCGCATCGCGGCAGATTGGCGCCAACGATGCTGCTGCCGGACCTGAACGCCACCGAAGCCCTGGCCGCCCGCCACGCGCAACTCGCGCGGCCGGGCGATGCGGTGCTGCTGAGCGGCCCGCTGGGCGCGGGCAAATCCGCCTATGCGCGGGCTTTCCTGCGCAGGCTGGCCGGCGCGCCGGCGCTGGAGGTGCCATCGCCCACCTTCACGCTGGTGCAGAGCTACGAGGTGCCGGGCGGGTTCGCGCATCATCTGGACCTGTATCGCCTGTCCGGCCCGTCCGATCTGCGCGAGCTGGGTTGGGATGAGATGCTGGCCGATATCCTGCTGGTGGAATGGCCCGACCGGCTGGGCGCGCTGGCCCCGCCCGGCGCGCTGCGCATCGCACTCGACTACGCCGAGGGTGATGCCCGCCAGGCCAGCATCACCGGCTGGGAGGAACGATGATCGAGGCCTTCCTCGCCACCCATGGCTTCGGCGCGGCACAGCGCGCGCCCTTGCCCTCGGATGCTTCCTTCCGCCGCTACGAACGCCTGCTGGATGGGCCGGAGCCGGCGCTGCTGGTCATCGCACCACCGCCCGAGGATGTGACGCCCTTCGTGACACTCGCCCGCCATCTGGGCGCGCATGGCATCGCCGTGCCGCGCATCCTGGGGGAAGCGCCGGGGCTGATGATCGTGCAGGATCTTGGCCGCCGCACCATGGCCGAAATGCTGGATGAAGGCGCCGATCCCGCGCCACTCTACCAGCAGGCGGTCGCGGCGCTGGCGGCCTGGCATGCGGTGCCGCCACCGGCTGGCGTGCCCGCCTGGGGGCTGGCGGAGATGCAGCGCACCACCGCCGCCACCCTGCTGGACTGGTGGTGGCCCGCCATGTTCGGCGCGCCGCCCGGTGATGAGATCCGCGCCGAACTGAACGCCGCACTCGCCGCCATGCTCGCACCCTTCGCCGGCGGCGCGCTGGTGCATCGGGACTACTTCGCCGCGAACCTGATCCCGCGCCAAGGCGCGATGGGCATCATCGACATCCAGGACGCGGCGATCGGGCACCCCGCCTATGACCTGGTCTCGCTGGTCGAGGATGCGCGGCGCGACATACCCGCCGGCGTGCGGGACGCGGCGGTGGCCCGCTACACAGCGCTGACCGGCGCGCAGGAGCTGCACGCGGCCATGGCGGTGCACGCGGCGCAACGGCATCTGCGCGTGGCGGCACTCTGGGTGCGGCTCGCGCGGCGCGACCACAAGCCGCACTACCTGGCGCATGGCCCGCGTTGCTGGGCCATGCTGGACCGGGCGCTGGCGCACCCAGCCTGCACGGCGCTCGCCGGCTTCATGGACCGGCACATCCCGCGCGCAAAGCGAGCCAACCCGCCATGAAGGGCATGGTGCTCGCCGCCGGCCTGGGGCAGCGCATGCGGCCACTGACCCAGCACACCGCCAAGCCGCTGCTGCCGCTGCGCGGGCGCTCGCTGCTGGACCATGCGCTCGACCGCCTGCACGAGGCCGGGGTGCGCGAGGCAGTGGTGAACGCCCATTGGCAGGCGCCGCGCGTGGTCGAAGCCATGGCCGGGCGGCGGGCGCCCAGCGTGCGGGTGCAATTGGAGACGGAATTGCTGGAAACCGGCGGCGGGGTGCGGCTGGCCCTGCCGCTGCTGGGGCCTGACCCCTTCTTCGTGGTCAATGGCGACGCCTTCTGGCTGGACGGGCCGACCCCCGCCCTGGCCCGCCTGGCCCACGCCTTCGACCCCGCACGCATGGACGCGCTGCTGATGATGGTGCCCACCACCCGCATCGAGAACGCACCCGCCCGCGGCGACTTCATGATGGATGCCTGGGGCGCACTGCGCCGCCCCACCCCGCGCGAAGTGGCACCCTTCCTGTTCGGCGGCATGCAGGTCCTACGCCCGGAACTGCTGGCCCCGGAACCGCTGGAACGCTTCAGCCTCAACCGCGCCTATGACCGCGCAGCACGGGCCGGGCGGCTGTTCGGCATCGCGCATGATGGCGTGTGGTTCCATCTCTCGACGCCGGCCGATCTGGCGCGGGCGGAACGGCGCCTGGAACGCGGGCTGGTCTGATCAGCCATGCCCCGGCGGGGCGGGGTCCAGTTCCTCGGCCTCCGCGCGGTCCCAGCGAGCGCGCCAGGCGGCCAGCCCGGGCGTGTCGCGCGCAGCCTGGCGCAGCGTGACGCGGCGGGTGGCGCGGGCCTCGCGGCTTGAGGGTTCGGGCAGCGCATCGGGCGGCGCGCCGGTGGCCAGCGCTGCCCGCACCGCGGATTTCTCGGCCAGCGCCGTGGCGCTGCCATGCGCGGCCAGCAGCGCCTGGAAGGCGGCGTGGCGCGCGGTGTCGAAGGGGACCGGCTCGCCCATCGCATCGGCCTGGGGGTGCGGCGGGAAGGCATCCAACACGGGCACCCAGCCATCCGGGATATGCAGCGTGGCGGCATGGGTGCGGCGCGCGCGCAGCAGTTGTGGCAGCAGATGCGTGTGCGGCCCCTCGGGCGAGCGGCCATCGGGCGGTGGGATGGGCTGGAACACCTCGACGCGCGCGGCCCGCGTGATGAAGACGCGGTGCGGCGAGAGCGCGGGGATGGCGGCGCCGGCGGGGTTGCCGGGTTCCAGCAGCGGGCGGCCGCAACCGGCGCGGATGGCGGCGATTACCGCGGGCTCCGCGCTGCGCACGCAGGCGCGCAGATGCGAGAAGCCCAGGCCCATGTCGAAGAGAATCGCGCCCCGATCCTGCGGGCGCAACGCGTCCGTATCCGGGCCGAGTTCGGTGACGGTGTCGGCCGCGCCCGGCAGTGCGGCATGGCCCGTGGGCAGGCACAGCGTCAGCCCCTGCTGCCAGTGATGTGCGCGGCGGCTGGTCTGTTCATGGGCGAGAAGCAGCGCCTCGGCGGGTGGCGCCACGCGGATCGCGCCGCGCGCCGTCACCACATGGCCGCGCGTGATGTCGGCTGGTTCATCGGGCATGCGCGTGAACTCGCCGATGGCGCCGAAGACGCCGACGCCCCAATGCCAGTGCGGGTCGTGCAGACCATCGAGCAGCGCTTGCATGGGCCAAGTGGACCATGCAAGCGCGCCCTGGGAAAGGTGCCGCGCCGGCGAACCGGCGTGGCGCCATGGGTGGCCTGGTGACCCGTCAAGCCCGCTGCAAAGTGCAGCGGACTTCACGGCCAGGACACCGGGTATCAGACCTCGAAGCGGTCGAGGTCCATCACCTTGGTCCAGGCGGTGATGAAGTCGTTGACGAACTTCGCCTTGTTGCCGTTCTGGCCATAGACTTCCGAGATCGCGCGCAGTTGCGAGTTGGAGCCGAACACCAGGTCCACGCGGGTGCCGGTCCAGGTGACTTTGCCGGTGGCGCGGTTGCGGCCGGCGAAGGCTTCGGCGGTTTCGTCGGTCGGTGCCCATTCGGTGGCCATGTCGAGCAGGTTGACGAAGAAGTCGTTCGTCAGCTGGCCCGGGGTGGCGGTCAGCACGCCCTGTGCGGAGCCGCCATGGTTCGCGCCCAGCACGCGCAGGCCGCCGACCAGCACGGTCATTTCCGGCGCGGTCAGGGTCAGCAGTTGCGCGCGGTCCACCAGCTGTTCTTCCGCCGAGACGGTGAAGCGGCCGGCGCGGTAGTTGCGGAAGCCGTCGGCCTCCGGCTCGAGCACCGCGAAGGAGGCGGCATCGGTCTGGGATTCGCTGGCGTCAGTGCGGCCGGGGGTGAAGGGCACGGTCACGGAATGGCCGGCCGCCTTGGCCGCCATTTCGATGCCCACGCCGCCGCCCAGCACGATCAGATCGGCGATCGAGACGGTCTTGGCGCCCGCGTCGAAGCCGGCCTTGATCGCGTCGTACTGGGCCAGCACGGCCGCGAGCTTTTCGGGCTCGTTCACCGCCCAGCCCTTTTGCGGGGCGAGGCGGATGCGCGCGCCATTCGCACCGCCGCGGCGGTCGGAGCCGCGGAAGGTGGAGGCCGAGGCCCAGGCGGCGCTGACCAGCTGCGCGACCGTCAGGCCGGAGGCGGCGATGGCGGCCTTCAGCGTGGCGATATCGGCTTCGGTCAGCTTGTAGGTCAGCGCCGGCACCGGGTCCTGCCAGATCAGGTTTTCAGCCGGCACCATCGAACCGAGGTAACGCACCTTCGGCCCCATATCGCGATGCGTCAGCTTGAACCAGGCGCGCGCGAAGGCCTCGGCGAACTGGTCGGGGTTCTCGTGGAAGCGCTTGGAGATGGGGCCGTAGCTCGGGTCCAGCTTCATCGCCATGTCGGCCGTGGTCATCATCGGCGGGTGGCGCTTGGCGGGATCATGCGCGTCTTCGACCAGGGTCCAGGCGGCGCGGTCGGTCGGGTGCCACTGGTGGGCGCCGGCGGGCGACTTGTGCAGCTCCCAATCATAGCCGAACAGCATGTCAAAATAGCCCATGTCCCAGGTGGTGGGCTTGGGCTTCCATGCACCTTCGATGCCGGAGGTGATGGCATCCCCGCCCTTGCCGGAACCATGGGTGCTGATCCAACCCAGGCCCATCTGGTGGATGGGCGCGCCTTCCGGCTCGGGGCCGACCAGCGCCGCGTCACCGGCGCCATGCGCCTTGCCGAAGGTGTGGCCACCGGCGACCAAGGCCACCGTTTCCTCGTCGTCCATGGCCATGCGCGCGAAGGTTTCGCGGATGTCGCGGCCGGAAGCGATGGGATCGGGCGTGCCGTTGGGGCCCTGCGGGTTCACATAGATCAGGCCCATCTGCACGGCGGCGAGCGGGTTTTCCAACTGGCGATCGCCGGAATAGCGCTTGTCGTCCAGCCAGACATCCTCGGTGCCCCAGTAGATGTCTTCCTCGGGCTCGTAGATGTCCACGCGGCCGCCGCCGAAGCCGAAGGGCTTGAGGCCCATATGCTCGATCGCGCAGTTGCCGGCGAAGATGAACAGGTCGGCCCAGGAGATGGCATCGCCATGCTTGGCCTTCACCGGCCAAAGCAGGCGGCGCGCCTTGTCCAGGTTGCCATTGTCAGGCCAGGAGTTTTCCGGCGCGAAACGGTGCGCGCCGTTGGAGGCGCCGCCGCGGCCGTCAGCCGTGCGGTAGGTGCCGGCGGCGTGCCACGCCATGCGGATGAAGAGCGGGCCATAATGCCCGTAATCGGCCGGCCACCAGGGCTGGCTGTCGGTCATGACCTTGAAGATGTCCTGCTTCAGGGCTTCCAGGTCGAGCGTCTTGAAGGCGGCGGCATAGCTGAAGCCGGGGCCCATCGGGTTCACCAGCGCGGAATGCTGCGACAGGATCTTCAGGTTCAGGGCATTCGGCCACCAATCGCGGTTGGAGCGAGTGGAGAAGCGGGCCTGTGTGGTGGCGCCGTGCATCACGGGGCAACGGCCGCCGCTACTGGGTGTCGTTCCGTCCATCTCTCTCTCCGTTGGGTCAGGAAGCTAGGGAGCGCTTCGCCATGTCAGGTCGGTGCGGGGGCCGCGCCGTCAAGCGGTGAATTGGCACGGCGGCGCATCGACTGTCCATGGCGGGCGGCAATGTACCCGGGCAAATAGCCGCCGGTGATGGCTGGGGTCTAGTGAATTGTTTTGGTAACAATGATCGTTTTTTCCGATGATTCTTGGCGCGCATGAAGAATGCTGGAGACAGCCAGGGGGCATGGCCGGGACAGCTCGGCCAAAGATGGTTTTAGAATTATATTGATTTGAATATGATTCCGCACCACCTGCGGCTGCATGGCGCATGCCCGCATCACAACCTTCGCCTTCGCAGGCATCGAGGCCGTGCCGGTCGAGGTGCAGGTGCAGCTCTCCTCCGGGCTGCCAGCCTTCGTTTTGGTGGGGCTTGCGGACAAGGCGGTGGGCGAAAGCCGGGAGAGGGTGCGCGCGGCACTCACCGCCATTGGCCTGTCGCTGCCCTCGCGCCGGATCGTGGTGAACCTCTCGCCCGCCGATCTGGCCAAGGAGGGCAGCCATTATGACCTGCCCATCGCGCTGGGCCTGCTCGCGGCAATGGAACTGCTGCCGGCCGATGAACTGGCCGGTTTCGCCGCCATGGGAGAGCTTTCGCTGCAAGGCGCCATCAACCCTGTACCCGGGATTCTGCCCGCGGCACTCGGCGCCTCCGCGCGCAACCTGGGCCTGATCTGCCCCGCCGCGCAGGGCGCCGAAGCAGCCTGGGCCGGCCGCGTGCAGGTGCTGGCGCCGGCCGATCTGGTGGCGCTGCTGAACCACATGCGCGGCCGCCAATTGCTGGCAGAGCCCGCACCGCCCGAACTCGGCGCCCCCACCCCAGGCCCCTGCATGAGCGAAGTGGTCGGCCAGGAATCCGCCAAGCGCGCGCTGGAGGTCGCGGCCGCCGGCCACCACAACATCCTGCTGACCGGCCCGCCGGGCGCGGGCAAGACCATGCTGGCCGCGCGGATGGCGGGGCTGCTGCCGCCCTTGACGCCGGGCCAGGCGCTGGAGGTCTCGGCGATCTATTCCGTGGCCGGGCTGCTGCGCGAAGGCCGGCTGATGACCCAGGCCCCCTTCCGCGCGCCGCACCATTCCGCCAGCCAGGCGGCGCTGGTGGGCGGCGGGCCGCGGGCGCGGCCCGGCGAGATCAGCCTGGCGCATCAAGGCGTGCTGTTCATGGATGAATGGCCCGAATTCCCCCGCCCCGCGCTGGAGGCGCTGCGCCAGCCCATGGAGGCCGGCACAGCCTCCATTGCGCGGGCCAATGCGCACATCACCTGGCCAGCGCGCTTCCTGTGCGTCGCCGCGATGAACCCCTGCCGCTGCGGCATGCTGGGCGATGGCGCGCGCGAATGCTCCAAGGCGCCGCGCTGCGGGGAGGAGTATCAGGCGCGGCTGTCGGGGCCACTGCTGGACCGGATGGATATGGCGATCGCCGTGCAGCCCATCGCGCATGCGGAGATGCTGCGCGCGCCGCGCTCCGAACCCAGCGCGCACATTGCCGCCCGTGTGGTGGCGGCGCGGGCGATGGCGCAGGCGCGGCGGGTCGCGGAAAAACTGGGGCTTTCCAGCCGCGGCTTCCTGCGCGCGATTGGCGTGGCGCGCAGCATCGCGGACCTCGCCGGCCAGGACGCCATCGAACGCGCGCATGTGGCCGAGGCGCTGTCCTATCGCCGCCGCGCCTGAGGCGTAGGAGAAATAGCGAGCGGCGCTTTATCTAGCGGTATCTGCAATTAGACCCCATATCAGTTTTCCAATACACCACCCTCGTGTCGTATGAGTGTCTTATTGATAATTTACGCACTATAGGCACCAGGTAACCATTACCCACCCCCAACAACAAAAAGAGCAGCCAGAAAACATCATGCTGAAAGAAATGCTAAATGAAGCAAAAATAGAAGGCGGGGATATGAATGTCGAACGCCGAGCCGTCGCCGAAAAAATCATCCTCTATTTTGAAAATAGACTTGAATACATTGCAAACGCGCGCAATATAGAGCGAGGCTATGTGAGGCCGTTTGCTGTTGGTTCGATAATTTGTGGCAATACAGATGACACATTTTATGTCGGATATATTCCAAATATCGGCATGAATAGATTGGTATTTATGAACTTAACTCATAGCGGCCACCACAGCGATATAGCGTTCCATCGGTTTTTACATTCGCGAACAGGAATGGATTTTTCGGTTGCGCGCCTTGAAGGAAAATGGATGAATCTCGATGAAGCGTCGCGCAACTCTAAATTCGATGCTGTTGCAAGTATTTTGATCGCAAATGAAATGAATAGAAAGAAAAACATCGATATGATTGTTGAAAATAAACCTCTGTTCGGCCCAAATAAATATCCCGTCCAGCCTAATTTTGTATTCGTTCTTATGCCCTTTAGAGATGATCTCACGCAAATATACAACCACGTCGTAAAACCTGCTGTCGAACAAAAAAATCTTGTTGTGCGACGGGCGGATGAAATGCATACAAACAATGCGATTATGGCAGATGTATGGAAATCGATATGCGAGGCCAGAATAATAATCGCGGATTTAACCGGCCAGAATCCGAACGTTATGTATGAGCTTGGGATTTGCCATACAATCGGAAAAGAAGTTATAATGATAAATCAGAACAACGAGCAATCTAAATTTCCTTTTGATGTATCCCATATAAAAATAATTAATTACGATAATAGTGCAATTGGTGGTATGCATTTGAAGCAGAGGCTTGAAGAAACGATCGAACATGTACTATCGAAAATTGGTGGAAATTTGTCCAGTTAAGTCGGAATAACAGAAGCGTAGACCTACGGTTGTTTGTGTCGGACAATCTCAGTCGATGCAGTTGCCACGTACTGCACTGCCGATATTACGGACCAGGACGCCATCGAATGCGCGCATGTCGCCGAGGCGCGGTCCTATCGCCGGCCCGCGTAACCCGTGGCAGCATCAGGCCATGCGCCTGCTGCTGCTGTTCCTGCTGCTCGCCGCGCCCGCCTGGGCGCAGACGCCCCCCTGCCCGCGCGACGCCACTGGCCTGCGCGCCGATGCCACGCTGAATTGCGCCTGCACCCCCGAAGCCGCCGCGCAGGCGACCAGCATCTGGGGCACCGAATTCTACACCGCCGACAGCCAGCTATGCCGCGCCGCCGTGCATGTCGGCGCCATCACGCGCCGCGGCGGCGAGATCACCATCCGCGTCACCGAGGGCCAGCCGCGCCACCCGGCCAGCTTGCGCAACGGCATCCGCAGCAGTGATTCGGGCGCGGCGCGCCTGTCCTTCCGCTTCGAGGGCCTGCCCGAATTCCCGCAGCCGCGCCTGTGTCCCGACACCATGGCCACCTTCCCGCGTGGCGCGTCACTCACCTGCATCTGCACCGGTGAGGCCGCTTTGCGCACGCCCACCGTCTGGGGCAGCGGCCCCTACACCGCCGACAGCCATATCTGCCGCGCAGCACTCCATGCCGGCGTGATTCCCGTCACCGGCGGCCAGGTGGAGGTGAACCTGGCCGAAGGCCCGGCCAGCCATCCGGGCTCCATGCGCAATGCCGTGCAGACGCGGGATTTCGGCGCCTTCGCGCGCAGCTTCGCCTTTGTCGGGCCGCAGGCCACGGCGCCGCGCGAACCCACGCAGGGGCCGGTGGCGGAGAGCCTGGCCACGCAGGGCCGCGTCTCGCTCTACATCCATTTCCACACCGGCTCGGCCGAGCTGGAGCCGGCCGCGACACCCGTGCTGGAGCAGCTGCGCACCGCACTCACCGCGCGGCCCGAGATGCGCCTGCAACTGCTGGGCCATACCGACAACCAGGGTGGCCCCACGATCAACAACCCGCTCTCGGCCCGGCGCGCGGCGGCGGTGCGGGACTGGCTGGGTCGCAACGGGGTGGCGGCCGCGCGCATCACCACCGATGGTCGCGGCCAGGCCGAACCCATCGCCGACAATGCCACCGATGCCGGGCGCGCGCTGAACCGCCGCGTCGAGGCGATCCGACAGGACTGACAGCCGATGATCTTGGGCCTTGGCAGTGACGTGGTGGATATCCGCCGCATCCATGAGGTGCTGGACCGCCATGGCGAGCGCTTCCTCGCGCGCATCTTCACCGCGGAGGAACGCCGCAAGGCCGAGCGCCGTACGGAGAAGATCCGGGTGGCCACCTACGCCAAGCGCTTCGCCGCGAAGGAGGCCGCGAGCAAGGCGCTGGGCACCGGCTTCCGCGCTGGCGTCTTCTGGCGCGACCTGGGCGTGGTGAACCTGCGTTCGGGCCAGCCGACCATGGCGATGACGGGCGGCGCGGCGGTGCGGCTGGCGCGCATCACGCCCGCCGGCATGGTGGCGGATGTCGCGCTGACCATGACCGACGAGTTTCCCTATGCGCAGGCCATGGTGATCATCAGCGCTCGGCCGGCCGGCTAGAGCGGGATGCGTTGAGGTGGCATCACCGACAACGCCAAATCCCGCTCTCAACAGCGCGCATGAGCAGGCTGTGTGAACGCATGTGAACGCGGCATGCTCCGCCTTCCTTGACACCCCCAGGCGAGGGGGCCACACCCGCGCCAGAGCTTCCCATGGACCCAATGAACACCGCGATCCCGAAGAAGAAATCCGGCGGCTGGGGCGAGAGCATTCGCACCATCCTCTATGCCGCGCTGATCGCGATCGGCATCCGGACCGTGGCGTTCGAGCCGTTCAACATCCCCTCGGGCTCCATGATCCCGACATTGCTGGTGGGCGACTATCTGTTCGTCTCCAAGTACAGCTACGGCTATTCGCGGCACTCGATGCCGTTCAGCCCGAATCTGTTCCAGGGTCGCATCTGGGGCGCCCTGCCAGCGCGCGGCGATGTCGCGGTGTTCAAGCTGCCGCGCGACACCAGCCAGGACTACATCAAGCGCATCATCGGCCTACCGGGCGACCGCATCCAGGTCATCCGTGGCGTGCTGCATGTGAATGGCGAGGCGGTGCGCCGCGAGGGCATCGGCCCCTTCGTGGTGGAGGGTGACGGGCCGCGCGTCAGCGTGCGCCTGTATCGCGAAACCCTGCCCGGCGGCCGCGTTCACCAGATCGTGGAGCAGACCGATGACGGGCCGCTCGACAACACGCAGGAATTCGTGGTGCCGGCCGGCCATGTGTTCGCCATGGGCGACAACCGCGACAACAGCCTGGACAGCCGCGTGCTGAGCGCGGTCGGCCCGATCCCGATCGACAATCTGGTGGGCCGGGCGGAGTTCATCTTCTTCTCCGTCGATGGCTCCTCGGCGATCTGGGAAGTGTGGAACTGGCCCTTCGCGATCCGTTGGTCGCGCCTGCTGACGGCGGTGCGGTGAGCCGCCGGGGCGCACCCGCGTGAATACGCTGCCGGAGCGCCTGGGCCACGAGTTCCAGCGCCCCGAATTGCTGGAGCATGCGATGACGCATCGCTCCTCCACCGGTCCTGGCCGTGGGCACCTGGCCAGCAATGAACGCCTGGAATTCCTGGGCGACCGGGTGCTTGGCCTGTGCATCGCCGAATGGCTGTCCGAACGCTACCCGCATGAACGCGAGGGCGATCTGGGCAAGCGCCTGGCGGCCCTGGTCTCGCGCGACACACTCGCACCCATTGCGGAAAATCTCGGCGTGCCGAGCGCGCTACGCATCCCGCCGGCTGAACACCGCACCGGCCTGCGCGAACGCGCCAATGTGCTGGCCGATGCGTTGGAGGCGGTGCTGGGCGCCATGTATCTCGATGGCGGGCTGGATGCGGTGCGCCAGTTGGTGCGCCGCGAATGGGCACCCTTGATGGACAGCACGCCCGCGCCGCCGATGTCGCCCAAGACGCGGCTGCAGGAATTGACCCTGGGCCGCGGCGCCGGCCTGCCGATCTACGAATCGCTCTCGACCACCGGCCCCGCGCATGCGCCGATCTTCGAAGTGCGCGTGACCGCACTCGGCCGCAGCGCCGATGGCATGGGCGAGAGCAAGCGCGCCGCCGAAACCGCGGCGGCCGAAAACTGGTTGAATGATACATGACATCCTGTTCGATCATCGCCGTGATCGGCGCGCCCAACGCGGGCAAATCCACGTTGGTCAACGCGGCCTCGGGCACCAAGGTGTCCATCGTCTCGCCCAAGCCGCAGACGACGCGGTTTCGCATCCGCGCCGTGGTGATGCGCCCGCCGGCGCAGCTGATCCTGACCGACACGCCAGGCATTTTCGCGCCCCGACGCCGCCTGGACCGCGCCATGGTCGCCGCCGCCTGGGGCGGTGCCACGGATGCCGACATGGCGCTGCTGGTGGTGGACGCCAAGGCCGGCCTGACCGAGGCGCTGACCGCCATCCTGGAACGCGTGAAGCAGCTGCGCGTGCCGGTCTGGCTGGTGCTGAACAAGGTCGACCTGGTCGACCGCCCGGCGCTGCTGCCCTTGACCGCGGCCCTGACGGCGGAAGTGCAATTCGCCGAAACCTTCATGATCAGCGCCACCAAATCCGACGGCGTGGACCGTCTGCTGGCTGCGCTCGCCGCGCGCGCCCCGGCCGGCCCCTGGCTGTTCCCGGAGGATGAGCTGTCGGACCTGCCCAACCGCATGCTGGCGGCCGAGGTGGTGCGCGAGCACATCCTGCGCCTGACGCATGAGGAAGTGCCGCACCATGCCAGCGTCGAGACCGAATCCTGGACTGAAAGGCCGGATGGTTCGGCGCGCGTGGACTGCACCATCTATGTCAGCCGCGCGGGCCAGAAGGCGATCATCATCGGCGATGGCGGGCGCACCGTGAAGGAGATCGGCCGGCGCGCGCGCGAGGAGCTGATCCGGCTGCTCGAAAAACCCATCCACCTGTTCCTGAACGTGAAGGAACGGCAGGGCTGGGATGAGGAACGCGCGCGGATCAGGGCGCTGGGTCTCGAGGAAAGCTAGCCGCTCGGCGCTGGACAGCCCGCCGCCACCACGCCAGCCTTCCCCAAACACCGGAGGAAGCGAGGCGTGGCATCACCGCTGCACCCCGATTGCATCACCCTGCTCGAGATGGCGCGCCGCGCCGGTCGGCCGCGCATCGAGACGCTGGAACCACCCGCCGCGCGCGCGCAATACTTGGCCGGCAAACCCAGCTTGCAGGCCGAACCACCGCCAATCGGGCCGGTGCGCGACATCGCGGGGCCGGGCTTCACAATGCGGCTGTATCGCCCGCTGAATGCCGAGGGCGCCCTGCCCTGCCTGGTCTTCGCCCATGGCGGCGGCTGGGTGATCGGCGATCTCGACAGCCATGACAATCTGGCACGCACATTGTGCCACCAGGCGCGCTGCGCAGTGCTGGCGGTGGATTACCGGCTGGCGCCCGAGCATCCGTTTCCAGCAGCGGTCGACGACATGGCGGCGGCGGTGCGTTTCGCGCAGGAACATGCGGCGGCACTGGGCATTGATGCCACGCGGCTGGCGGTGGGCGGGGACAGTGCGGGCGGCAATCTGGCGGCGGTCGCGGCCATCATGGCGCGCGACGGCGCGCTGCCGGCGCTGCGCCACCAATCGCTGCTCTACCCCTGCACCGAGATGGCGGCCACGCATCCCAGTTGCTCGCGTTTCCCCGAAGGCCTGCCGCTGATCACCAGCACCATGCAGTGGTTCCGCAACCACTACGCGCCCGCCCCCGCGACATGGGAGGATTGGCGCGCCTCGCCGCTGCGCGCGGCATCGCTGGCCGGCACCGCGCCGGCCTTCGTGCTGACCGTGGGCCATGATCCGCTGTGCGATGAGGGCATCGCTTATGCGCGGCGGCTGGAACGCGAGGGCGTGCGGGTTGCGCATCTGCACGCGGCCGATCTGCTGCATGGCGCGCTCACCATGACCGCGGTGATCCGCCCGGTGCTGGATGTGATCACCATGGCGAGCGCTGCCCTGGCGCGGGACCTGCAAGCATGATGCTGGCCGGCAAGGTGGCGCTGGTGACGGGCGCTGCCTCGGGCATCGGCCGCGCCACCGCGCTGCTGATGGCGGCCGAAGGCGCGCAGGTGGTGGCCGCGGACATCGATGCCCAAGGCGCTGCCGCCACCGCCGGCGTGATCGCGCAACAGGGTGGAGAAGCGCTGGCGGTGACCGCCGATGTCACGGATGACGCGCAGGTGGCCGCGATGGTCGCGGCCACGCTGGCGCGTTTCGGCAGGCTCGACTGCGCCTTCAACAATGCGGGCGTGGCCCCGCGTGAGGCAGCGCCGCTCGCGGCCATCGATCCCGCCGAATGGCAGCGCGTGATCGCGGCCAATCTGACCAGCGTGTTCCTGTGCCTGCGGCACGAGATTCCGGCGATGATCGCGGATGGTGGCGGCGCGATCGTCAACACGGCCTCCATCGCCGGGCGCATCGGGTTGGCGCAAGCGGGCGCCTATGTCGCGGCCAAGCATGGCGTGATCGGGCTGACGCGCAATGCCGCGCTGGACCACGCGAAGGACGGCATCCGCGTCAATGCCGTCTGCCCCGGTTTCGTGGACACGCCGCTGGCCAGCCGCGGCATCGAGCGCCGTCGGGCCGCCATCCTGGCGCGCGTGCCGATGGCGCGGATCGGTGAGCCCGCGGAGATCGCGCAACTGGTGGTCTGGCTGTGTTCGGACCGCGCGAGCTTCGTCAATGGCGCCGATGTCGCGGCCGATGGCGGACATGTGGCGAATTGAAAGGACCAAGCATGCGCTTCAAGGACCAGGTCGTCATCATCACAGGCGCCACCGGCGGCCTGGGCGCGGATGCCGCGCGCAGCTTCGCCGGCGAAGGCGCGCGGCTGCTGCTGGTGGACCGCGATGACGGCGCGGCACTCGCCGCCGAACTCGGCGCGCGCTTCCACCGCGCCGATGTGACGCGTGATGCCGATGTCGCGGGCTATGTGCAGGTGGCGCTCGACGCCTTTGGCCGCATCGATGTGTTCTTCAACAATGCCGGCATCGAAGGCCGCGTCGCCCCCATCACCGAACTGACCGAAGCCGATTTCGACGCGGTAATGGGCGTGAATGTGAAGGGCGTGTTCCTGGGCCTGCGGCATGTGCTGCCGGTGATGCTGCGCCAGCGCGCGGGCGCCATCGTGAACACCGGCTCCACCGCCTCGCATGTGGGCTCACCCGGCCTCGGGCCTTATGTGGCGTCGAAGCATGCGGTGCTGGGGCTGACGCGCGTGGCGGCGGTGGAGGCGGCACGCGCGGGCGTGCGGGTGAACGCCGTCTGCCCCGGTCCCACCGAGACGCGGATGATCCGCTCACTGGAGGAACAGGCGGCCGCGCGCGGCCTGAATGATGCGCGGGAGCGCTACATGGCCGGCATTCCGCTCGGCCGCTACTGCACGCCGGCAGAGGTGACGGCGGCGGTGATGTTCCTGTGCTCGGCCGAGGCCTCGGGCATCACGGGGACGCATCTGCTGGTGGATGGCGGGCGTACCGGGGCGCCTTCATCCTCGGCGATACGATAGCCGAAAAGCGGCACCGGCCCGCAAACTACCTGAACACCGGCACCGCATCATCATCGACGGGCGGCGGCGGCGGCACCTCGATGCGCACGGTCGCCGGGTCCACCGTGGGCCCGCTGGAGAGCCAATAGGTCACGCTCTCGGGCCAGAAGATCACCACCGCCACCAGCGCCAATTGCAGGCACAGCCAGGGTATGGCGCCCAGGTAGATGTCCTTGGTCAGCACCGTCTTGGGCGCGATGGAGCGCAGGTAGAACAGCGCGAAGCCGAAGGGCGGATGCATGAAGCTGGTCTGCAGGTTGATGCAGAGCAGCACGCCGAACCACACCAGGTTGATGTCCAGCTTCGCCGCCACGGGTGCCAGCAGCGGTACGACGATGAAGGCGATCTCGAAAAAATCCAGGAAGAAGGCCAGGAAGAAGATGAAGATGTTGACGAAGATCAGGAACCCCGTCTGACCGCCCGGCAAATGGGAGAGCAGATGCTCGATCCAATGCCCGCCATCGACGCCCTGGAACACCAGGCTGAACACGGTCGCCCCGATCAGGATGAAGATCACCATGGCGGTGATGCGCGCGGTATTGCCCATGGCTTCGCGCAGCAGGGTCCAGCTGAAACGACGGTTGATCACGGCCAGCACCACGGCACCCATGGCACCCATGGCACCCGCTTCGGTGGGCGTGGCCAGGCCCATGAAGATGGTGCCCAGCACCAGGAAGATCAGCACGATCGACGGCACCATGCCGCGCGCCACGCGCCAGTACAGGCGCCAGGTGCGCGGCTCCAGCGCCTCGGGCGGCAGTGGTGGCACCTTGTGGGGTGCCACGATGGAGACCACCGCGATGAAGCCCATGAACAGCAGGATCTGCAGGATCGAAGGCCCGATGGCACCGGCATACATGGCACCCACCGACTGCCCCAGCTGGTCGCCCAGCACGATCAGCACCAGCGATGGCGGGATCAGCTGCGTGATGGTGCCCGACGCCGCGATCACGCCGGTGGCGATGCGCATGTCATAGCCGTAGCGCATCATGATCGGCAGCGAGATCATGCCCATGGCGATCACACTCGCGGCCACCGTGCCGGTGATCGCACCCAGGACCGCGCCCACCAGAATGACGGCATAGGCCAGCCCGCCCGGCACCTTGCCGAACAACTGCCCGGTGCCTTCCAGCAGATCCTCCGCCAGGCCGCAGCGTTCCAATATCGCGCCCATCAGCGTGAAGAAGGGGATCGCCAGCAGCAGGTCATTGGACAAAATCCCGAACACCCGCAGCGGCAGATTGCCCAGGAAGGCGGTGCCGAAAAACCCGAGCTCAATCGACAGGAAGCCGAAGAACAGCCCGACGGCGCAGAGGCTGAACGCCGCCGGGAAGCCCAGCAGCAGGAACAGCACCAGCCCGCCGAACATCAAGGGCGGCATGATGTCGAGTGAGAGCATCAGTGCAACTCCTCAGCATCCGGCCGCAAGGCGGCCGGCGCCGCCCATAAGCCCGCAGGGCCAGGTGCGCCTGGTGCGCGGCGTAAGCCCAGCGCGCGGAGCGCGCGCCCGGCGCCTGAGGGCGCAAAAAACTTCATTGCTCAGGCTTCCGATACTCGAGGAACGCATTGCCCGCGACCTCATGCCCGCGCAGCACGGCAATGCGCTTGATCAGCTCCGACAGCCCCTGCGCCACCATCAGCGCAAAGCCCAAGGGCAGCAGCAGCTTGGCCGGCCAGCGCAGCAGCCCACCCGGCGCGCCCGAGGCCTCGTTGCGCATCCAGCTGTCCAGGAAGAAGGGCCAGGTCATCCACAGCAGCAGCGCCATCGCCGGCAGCACGAAGAGGGTGAAGCCCAGAATATCGATCCACAGCCGCGTGCGGTGCCCGACCCAGCCATAGAGGATATCCACCCGCACATGCTCATTGCGCAGCAGGGTGTAGCTCGCGCCCAGCATCACGACGGCGGCGAAGAGGTACCACTGCGCCTCCAGCCAGGCGTTGGAGGACATGGAAAACCCGTAGCGGATAAAGGCGTTCCCCGCCGAAATGATGCAGGCGGCCAGCACCGCATATTCCGCGATGCGACCGAACCGTGTGGACACCCAGTCCACCCCGCGGCTGAAACCCAGGAGTACTCCCATGTCGCAGCATTTTCATATTCCGGCGCGCGACGGAAGGGGGCTATCAGTTGTCGGTGTAGCTCCAGCCGGGCCGCGTCATCTCGATCGGCGTCGGTCCCCGCTTGGGCACATTGCGCGCCAGCACATCGCCAAGCTTGCTGGTCGCGCCAATCAATTCGAAGCCCCAGGGCGTGAAGGTGGCCTCGTTCCAGACGTGCTCGGACAGCAGCGGGTTGGTCAGCGCCTGGCTGAAAGCATCGACCGCGACGATGCGGAGTAGAAGGCCCGGCAGGGGCGAATCCTCGACCCGATCCTCGGCCATCAGGCCGGGGTAGAATTCGACACGGTCGGGGCTGCCGTAGAGGTTCTCCAACAGCGCCGCGATCTCGGGGTTGGTGGAGATATCCGCGAAGCTCGTGGCCGGCTCCATGCCGAAGGCAACGCGATAGGCATTGTAGGTGGCCACACGGTTCGTACGTGCCTGCGACACCGCGCGGTCCTCGATATGCAGCAATGCGGCGCTGGTGTTCAGTGCGCCCAGTTCACCCGCGGCCTGAGCAGCCGCGCCAGAAAACGCGGCATCCAGCCCGACCGCCAGCAGCGGCCGGTTGTCCTGCAAGAAATCGGCCAACGCAATATCGTGCGCCACCGCTTTCGGCCCCGCCGGCCAGGCGATGCTGTCAGGCATCAGCGAATGCCAGCGATAGACCAAGCTGAACTCCACCGTCATCCTGTTGGGCCGGTTCCAGGCGGCGTCCCACGCGACGGTCGGGTCGGCGCGCAGGCTGAAGGGCAGCGGCGTGATATGGTTGATATAGTGCTCGACCACGATCTTGATGAAGATGACGATGATGATGTTGCGTGCCACCTGGAAGACGCGTTCGTCGTCCCAGGTCGGGTTGCGCGCCTCAAGTTCGGCGGCCACCCGGTTGTGTTCGCGCAATAACAGCGTGTTGATCATCGCCGTATGCGGCGTGGAATTCACGCGGTCCCCGCCCACTGCGAACAATGTGTCGCGCCGTGGAGATGGCAGGCTGTCATCGACCAGCGGCGTGTCGAGAACGGCGAAGGCCGGGTCGGACAGGTCTTTGGTACCGGGCAGGTATAGAAATGGCGAAAACTCCTCCGCGCCGACGAACTGGCTCTTGAGCCGGCCGCGCTTGCCGGACACGTCAGCGCCCAGCCTTAGCGCCCGCGCCTGGTCGGGCGTGCGGCCATACAGGGTGCAAAGGTCGATTTCGTGGTTACTCGTCGTCTGCGCGACGTTGTTCATTTTGGTGCGTATGAAGCCGTCCGTCAGGTATTGCGCGAAGGCCGGGAACAAACAGGTGGATTTGGGCGAGAGCAACGCCTGGCCCGCCGGCCGCGCGAACAATGCGCGCAAGTCTGCCTCAGGCGGTTGCACCGGCACGTCGGCGGGCGGCAGGTGGCGTGCCAGGTAGCTGCGATCGGTCAAGCCCTGCCAACACGTGTAGTCGGCAAATGTGCTGAAAGGATGAGGACGGTTGCGTGTGACAGCCACGGCGCGGTTCACGACAACAGCGCTTGCCTTGCCAGACAGCCAAGCCCACCCATCGATGACGCTACCCGCCGCTCCGAGCAGACGATCTTCAAGCCAGCTACCCATGATTGTTTCCTCCGACCTGCATAAGCCGACCCACACAATATGACAATATTGATTTATGGGATAGATGATAATTTGATGGCATTATTTATGCAACCACAATTGAAATCGGACTTTGAATTTTTTGAAGTGAAATGCCGCTCGGCGGTGAATGACGCTGCGGTCCGACACGGAGCGCCAGAAGCACTGCTTGCTCGCAGACGGGCGTCACCTTCGCTCTACAACAACAAGCTTGTTCTGCTGTGCGGATGCAGCCAGCCCTTCCCCCCAAGCCCCCGACTGCCCCATCCTGCCGCGGGGGACCCCGATTCGTGCTGACGGCGCTGACACTGCTGCTCTGTGTGGTGGCGCTGCTTGCGGTGCCAGCCTGGATGCGCGCCTTTGCCTGGCTGCGCACGGGCGCCGCACTCGCCATGGCCGGCTGCGCGGTCCTGGGCCTGCTGGCCCTGCACAGCCCTGCCCCGGCGCAGCCCCTGCCGATCGGCCCGCCCTGGGGGGCGATGCTGGTGGGGCTCGATGCGATATCTGGCTTCTTCCTGCTGGCGCTGGCGCTGGCCGGTGCGGCCACAGCACTGACCATCCGCCCGGCCGCGCGAGCCGAATTGCTGGCCGTGCCGCCCTTCCTGCTGGGCCTGGTGCTGACCGCCGTGGCGGCCGATGGCTTCACGCTGATCCTGGGCATCGAACTCGCCTGGCTTGCCGCCTGGGCCGGGCTGCATGACAGGCGCGCGGCACGACTGCTGCTGGTGGTGGGGCTAGCCGGCGCTTCCTGCTGGATGGGCGCCTTGGGCCTGCTCTCGGCGGGTGCCGGCTCGCTCGGTTTCGCGGCCCTGCGCGCCGCCCCGCCCGAAGGCTGGATGGCCGGCGGCGTCATGGCGCTGGCCCTGCTGGGTGCGATCGCCAAGCTCGGGCTGCTGCCGCTGCATCTGTGGTCGCTGCGCGCGGCGCAGGGTGCTGCCGCGCCGGTCGCGGTACTGATCACGGCCGCGCTGCCGCTGGCGGGCCTGCTTTGCGCGATGCGCCTGTTGCTGGAGCTGGCCGGCCCCGTGCCGGGCTGGTGGGGCCTGCCGCTGCTGCTGCTGGGGGCGGGCACCGCGCTGCTGCAGGCGCTGCGCGCGCTGCTGGAAGGCCGGCTGCCCGCCATCATCGCCGCCACCGCGGTGGCGCAGATGGGGTTGATCGCGGTCGCACTGGGCTTGGGCCTGCTGTTCCGCGCCGCCGACATGGCGATGCCGGCGGCGCTGGCACTCACCGCCGCGCTGCTGCTGGCGCTGCATGCGGCGCTGGCCATCACGCTGCTGCTGCTGGGCGCGCAGGCGCTGGCGCTGGCCACCGGCACCGACCGGCCGGATGCCATGGGCGGGCTGCTGCAACGCATGCCAGCCCTCGGCGGCGCGATGCTGCTGGCCGGGCTGTCCATCGCAGGGTTGCCGCCGCTGCTGGGCTTCGCCGGGCTGTGGCTTCTGATGCAGGCCATGCTCTCGGTCTCGCTGCTGGCCGATGCGCCGGCGCAATTCGTGGTGCTGGCGGCGATGGCGGGTGCGGGCATGGCCATGGCGCTGCTGGCGGGTGCGATGCTGCGCGCACTCGGGCTGGCGCTGTTCGGCCGCCCGCGCAGCCCGCGCGTGGCCGGCGCGGAGGAACCACCCGGCCCGGCGCGCGCGGCGCTGCTGGTCCCGGCGGGGTTGCTCGCGCTGCTGGGCCTGCTGCCGATGCTGGGCGTGGCGCTGGCGCGGCCGGTGCTGGCGGCGCTGGGCTTGCAGGCCGCGCCGCCGGCCGGGCTGCTCGGCATGGGCGCGGGCGATGCAGGGGCCTGGTACCCGGCGCTGCCACTGGCGATCGCACTCGGCGGGCTGGCCTGGCTGCTGGCCTGGGCCGCGGCGCGGCGCGCGCCGGCCGGTCTTTCGCAAGGGCCGGGCTGGGATGGCGGGATGATGGCGCCGCCTTCGCATATGGTGTTCGGCGATGCGGCGATGCAGCCCTCGGCGGCGGGGCTGGCGCAGCCGGCGGGCCGGCTGTTGGGCGGCCCACTGCTGGGCTGGCGCGAGCACATCTCGCCCACGCAGGCGCGCATCACCTGGCGCGACCCGTTCCGCCCGCTGGTGGCGCGACTGGCGGCGCTGCGCCATGCGATGGCCGCCGGCGCCGACCGGCTGCGCGAGCCTTCGGCGCGGCAGGCCGTGGTGCTGGGCTTCGCGCTGCTGCTGGGGCTGCTCGCCGCGCTCGCCATGGTGGCGCAGCCATGATCGCGGCGCTGCTCGCCGGCCTGGGCGCGCTGCTGGCGCAGACACTGCATGTGGCGCTGGTGCTGGCGCTGGCGCCGCTGCTGATAGGGCTTGTCGCCTGGTTCGCCATGCGGTTGCTGGGCGCGCGCGCGGCACCTCCCTGGCAGGGCTGGCGGCGCATCGCGGTGCTGCTGCGCAAGCGGCCCTTGCTGGTCGAGGGCGCGGGGCCGATCCCGCGCATCGCCCCCGCTCTGGCCTGTGCCGCGACCTTGCTGGCCGCTGCCCTGGTGCCGGGCTTCGCGCGCGGCATGGCGCTCGCCCCGCTGGCCGATCTGCTGCTGGTGCTGGCGCTTCTGGGCCTGGCGCTGGCCCTGCGCGTGCTGGTGGCGCTGGAGGCCGGCAGCATGGCAGGCGGCATCGCGGCGGGGCGCGCCTTCGCGCTGCTGCCCTTCGCGGCACCCGCCTTGATCCTGCTGGTGCTGGCGCTTGGCATGGTGGGTGGCGGATCGAACCTTGATGCCATGCTGGGCGCGCTGCGCGAGGCGCCACCCGGCTTGCCCATGATGCTGGCGGTGGCGGCACTCGCGGTGCTGGCGCTGTGCGGCGCCGGGCAGCCGCCTTTGCCGCAGGCGCTGCCCGATACTGTGCTCGAGGCCTCCGGCCGGCATCTGGCGCTGTGGCAGTTGCAGGGCGCCTTGCAGACGATGGTCTGGGTGATGCTGCTGGTCGCGATCGCCTGCCCCTGGGGCATGGCCGAGCGCGGCGCCGGGCCGCTGGCCTGGCTGCTGGGGCTGCTGCTGTGGTGCGGCAAGCTGGCGCTGGCCGCATTGGGCCTGGCACTGGCGCAACCGCTGGCGCCACGGCTTTCGGTGTTCCGCGCGCCCGAAATCCTGGGCGGCGCGATGCTGCTGGCCGCCTTGGCCGGCGCGCTGCTCTTCCTTGCCATGGGCTTGGCCTGAGATGGAGGGCTTCGGGCAATTCCTGGCCGGTGCGGCGCTGCTGCTGGCCTTCCTGCAACTCTCGCGCCGCAGCGTGCGGGCGATCATCTTGCTGGCCGCGGCCCAGGCGGGGCTGCTGGCGCTGGCCGCCGCCGCCGCGGGCGCCTGGTGGGTGGCGCTGCTGGTGCTGGCGGGCAAGGCGGTGTTGTTGCCGGCAGCCTTGTGGAAGGCCGCGCCGGATGACGCGACCGATACCGGCATCGGCGTCATCGCCTCACTGCTGGCCGGTGGCGCGCTGTTGGCCTTGGCGATTGCGGTGGCGCTGCCGATCGCACCGGGCGGGCTGGCGCTGAGCCGGCAGGAATTGGCGCTGGCACTCGCTGTGCTGCTGCTGGGCCTGCTGATGCTGGCCACGCGCCGCCACCCGCTGGCCCAGGCCGCCGGTCTGATGGGTGCCGAGAATGCCGTGCTGCTGGCCGCGATCGGTGCCGGGCTGCCCGGGCTGCTGCCGCTGGTTGCACCGATGACAGACCAATTGACCGGGCCACCGAAGCGCGCGCCGAACGAGTACACCCAGTCGTTGACATAGC
>JAPLOK010000101.1 GCA_026400775.1 Alphaproteobacteria bacterium
CATCGGCTCGTTCAGATCACCCAGATGGCCGATGCGGAACACCTTGCCGGCCAGCTTGTTCAGCCCGGCACCCAGCGAGACATTGAACTGGTTGCGGCAGGTGGCGCGCACGGCATCCGCGCTGTGGCCTTCGGGCAGCAGAATGGCGGTGACGCTGTCGCTCGCGCGGTCCTGGTTCTGGCAGAACAGTTCCAAACCGCCGCCATTGCCGGCCCAGTGGTTCACCGCCGCGCGCACCGCCCGCGCCAGCCGTGTGTGCCGCGCCCAGACGTTCTCCAGCCCCTCTTCCTCGATCAGCCGCAGCGCTTCCTGCAGGCCGTAGAACAGCGTGGTGGGCACGGTGCCGATGAAGGATTTGTGCCGGCGCGTCAGCATTTCCGACCAGTCGAAGTAATGCCGCGGCAGGGTGGCGCGCTTGTGCGCTTCCATGGCCTTGGCGCTGACACCGTTGAAGGAGAAGCCGGTGGGCAGCATCAGCCCCTTCTGGCTGCCACCGACCATCACATCAATGCCCCAGGCGTCCATTTCGAAGGGCAGGGAGCCGAGTGAGGAGATGGTGTCCGCCAGCAGCAGCGCCGGGTGCGCGGCCGCATCCATCGCCGCGCGCACGGCGGGAATGGGCAGCACGGTACCGGCCGCGGTTTCGTTCTGCACCGCGCAGACGGCCTTGATGCGGTGCGTGGTATCGGCGCCCAATGCCGCTTCCACCGCGGCGATATCCGCGCCGTGCCGCCAATCGGCCGCGACGGTTTCGATGACGAGGCCGAGCGCCTTGCCCATCTTCGCCCAGCTTTCGGAGAAATGCCCCGTCTCGATCACCAGCAGCACATCGCCCGGGCTGAACAGGTTCAGCATCGAGGCTTCCCAGGCGCCATGGCCAGAGGCGGTGTAGAAGAACACATCCGCCTTGGTGCGGAGGATGCGCTTCACGCCGGCGACGCATTCTTCGTAGACGGCGAAGAAGGCGTTGTCGTTGAAGTCGATGCTGGCATGCGCACAGGCATGCAGCACGCTGTCGGGAATATTGGTCGGGCCTGGATTGGCGAAGAACATGCGGCCGCGCGGTTCGGGCATTGGTGTTTCCTCAATGGTGGCCGACAACTTGGCACAGGTGCCGGCAAACGCCAGATCATCCGCCCGAGGCCGGCACAAGCTTCAGCCGTAGCTGCTGATCTCGATCAGGTTGCCATCGGGGTCGCGGCAATAGACGCTTTCGATGGGGCCGAGTGCGCCGGCCTTCTGTACCGGCCCGATCTCGATGGTGACGCCGCAGCTTTCCAGATGCGCCGCGATCTGCTCGGCGGCGACGGTCACGATGAAGCAGAGATCCTGGCTGCCTGGCGTGGTGACGCGCCCGCTCGGCCATTCGGAAATCGGGTGCGCATGCGGCCGCAGGTTGATCTTCTGCCCGCCGAAGCGCAGCGCCGTGCGGTTGTCCTTGCCGAAGGTCTCGCGCTCCATCCCCAACACACGCTGATACCAGCCGGCGGAAATTTCGACGTCAGTGCAGTTGATGACCAGATGGTCGAGGCGGTCCACGGCGAAGCGCATGTTCAATCCCCTTGGCGGCGGCGCAGCTTGGCCGTCACTTCGATCTCTATGCGCATCGCGTCCGTCTGCAAACCCGCATGGATCAGGGTCGAGGCGGGACGCGCATTGCCCAGGTGCTTCTTCAGCACCGGCCAGCAGGGTTCCCAATCCTCGCGCCGCGGCACGATGAACATCACGCGCACCACGTCATCGAGCGTGGCATCCGCTTGGGCCAGGGCGGCGGCGATGTTCTGGAAGCATTGCTCGCATTGCGCCACCACATCATCGGCGATGGTCATGGTGGCATAGTCGTAGCCTGTGGTGCCGGAGACGAAGACGAATTCGCCATCCACCACGGCGCGGGAATAGCCGATCTGTTCCTCGAAGACGGAACCGGATGAGATGAGACGACGGGGCATGCTGGCTTCCTTCAGGGGGGTGCCACGATGCGCGCGACAATGCGCTGCACCAGCGGCATGACGAAGAGGATGGTGGGGAAGGCGACGGCCCAGGAGATGCCCCAGGCGATGGGCCACCTGGCGATGAAAGCGCCGGTGAAGCCCAGCGCCAGCAATGTGGAAATGCCCGAGACCACAAAGGTCATCAGGCAGGTCAGCACCAGGCCCTGGACATACGGGCGGAAGCGGGCGGGGAGCTTGGTCATTCCAGCCCATCATAAAAATCATTGCCCTTGTCATCGACGATGATGAAGGCCGGAAAATCCTCCACCCGCACGCGCCACACCGCCTCCATACCGAGTTCCGGATATTCCAGCACCTCGACATGCTTGATGCAGTCCTGCGCCAGCCGGGCCGCAGGCCCGCCCACGCTGCCCAGATAGAACCCGCCATACTTCTGGCAGGCATTGCGCACCGCCTTGGAGCGGTTGCCCTTGGCCAGCATCACCAGCGAACCGCCCGCAGCCTGGAAGGCCTCCACATAGCTGTCCATGCGGCCAGCGGTAGTCGGGCCGAAGCTGCCGGTGGCCATGCCATCGGGCGTCTTCGCCGGCCCCGCATAATAGACCGGGTGGTCCTTGATGTATTGCGGCAGGCCCTGCCCGGCATCGAGCCTTTCCTGCAATTTCGCATGCGCGATGTCGCGCGCCACCACGATGGTGCCGGTCAGCGAAACCCGCGTCTTCACCGGGTATTTCGACAGCGTCGCACGGATCGCATCCATCGGCTGATTCAGGTCGATCTGCACCACCTCGCCGGCGGTTTCCTCGTGCTCGGGCAGGTAGTGCGCGGGCTCGGTTTCCAGCTGTTCCAGGAACACGCCATCGGCGGTGATCTTGGCCTTAATCTGCCGATCCGCGCTGCATGAGACGCCAATGCCGATCGGCAGCGAGGCACCGTGCCGCGCCATCCGCACCACGCGCACATCATGGCAGAAATACTTGCCGCCGAACTGCGCGCCGATGCCCAGATTCTGCGTCATCTTGTGGATTTCGGCTTCCAGCTCCGGGTCGCGGATCGCGTGCCCGGCCTTGCCGCCC
>JAPLOK010000024.1 GCA_026400775.1 Alphaproteobacteria bacterium
CCATCAGTACCGCGGCTGTCATCGGCCATGCCGATGCGCTTTTCGCTGCGCTTGAAATAGGGCAGGCAATCCTCATAACCCCAGCCGCGATTGCCGCGCTGCGCCCAGGAATTCTGGTCGTTCGGCTGGCCACGGTTATAGATCATGCCATTGATGCTGGTGGAGCCGCCGAGCACCCTGCCCTGCACGGTCGGAATGCGCCGGCCGCCGGTATTCGCGGTGGGTTCGGTGCTGAACTGCCAGGAGACATCGGGGTTCACCAAGGTCTTGATGAAGCCCGCGGGCATGTGGATCCAGGGATTGGTGTCGAGCGGGCCGGCTTCGAGCACACAGACGCTGGTGACCGGGTCCTCCGTCAGGCGATCCGCCAGCACGCCGCCGGCGGCGCCGGAACCGATGATGATGTAGTCGAACATGTCTGCCATGGCGCTTCCTCTGGCGCCGAATGTCGCATCCATTTTCGCGGCCGACTACCTGCGCCGCTTCGCCCATTGCGCCATGCGATCGGCGATCGCGGCCTCCGCGCCGCGTTCGGTGGGTTCGTAGAAACGCGCGCGCGGCATGCCTTCGGGGAAATAGTTCTGGCCGCTGAAGGCATCCTGGGCATCGTGGTCGTATTCGTAGCCGGCGCCATAGCCCAGCCCCTTCATCAACTGGGTCGGCGCATTGAGGATGTGCTTGGGCGGAATCAGGCTGCCGGTCTCGCGTGCAGCGACCATAGCGCGCTTATAGGCGTTGTAGACGGCGTTGGATTTCGGCGCGGTGGCGAGGTGCAGCACCAATTGCGCCAGCGCCAATTCGCCCTCGGGCGAGCCCAGGCGTTCGTAGGTTTCCCAAGCCGCGATGGCCAATGGCAACGCGCGCGGATCAGCCGCCCCCACATCTTCGGCGGCGAAGCGCGTCAGGCGACGGGCGATGTAGCGCGGGTCCTCGCCGCCGGTCAGCATGCGGGCGAACCAGTAAAGCGCGGCGTCGGGGTCCGAGCCGCGCATGGATTTGTGCAGCGCGGAGATGAGGTTGAAATGCTCCTCGCGGTCCTTGTCGTAGAGTGCGGCGCGGCGGGCCAGCAGCGCCTGCAGACCGGTCACATCCAGCGCATCGCCGCCGGGTGGCAGCGCCATCAACTGCTCGGCCAGGTTCAGCAGATAGCGGCCATCGCCATCGGCCATCGCGGCGAGCGTTTCGCGCGCCTGCGCGGTCAGCGGCAGCGCGCGCGATTCCAGGGCCTCGGCGCGCGCCAGCAGCGCCTCCATCGCCGTCGCGTCCAACCTTTCCAGCACCAACACCTGGCAGCGCGACAGCAGCGCGCCGTTCAGCGCGAAGGACGGGTTTTCCGTCGTGGCCCCCACCAGCGTGATGGTGCCGTCCTCCACGAAGGGCAGGAAGCCGTCCTGCTGGGCGCGGTTGAAGCGGTGCACCTCATCGACGAAAAGCAGCGTGCGCCCGCGCCGGCGCTGCGCCTCGTCGAACGCCTTTTTCAGGTCGGCCACGCCCGAGAACACTGCCGAGATGGCGTGGAAATTCATCCCGGCCGCATCGGCCAGCAGCCGCGCGATGGTGGTCTTGCCCACGCCCGGCGGCCCCCAGAGAACCAAGGACGGCAGGGAGCCGCGCCGGGCGCAGCCGGTCGGCAAGCGGCCGGCGCGCGGGGGCGCGTTTGGCGGGTGCGGAATCCTCTCCGAACAGGTCCATGCCTGACCCTGCCGCCGGCCCGCGCGCCCCGCAAGCCGGGCGGTGCGCGCGCCGAGCTGAACAGGATTGTAATGCCAGCGCCTCCGCCTGGGATGCGAGGATCGGGCATCACAGGCGGAGGATCGTCGTGCCAAACCTGATCGGGGCCAGCGTCGGCGTGGCCAGCAAGAACAACACCCTGGATGTGCAGAAGATGGCCTATCTGCTCAACATCCTCGCCTATGGCCCGATGCCGGTGATCGCCGAGGGCGGCACCTGCGGCGCGGACATGATCGCGCGGATCAAGTTCGTGCAGGGGACGCTGGCCGGGATGCAGCACCCGGACGGCCAAGTCAGCCCCAATGGCCCGACGCTGCGCCTGGTGGGCCGCGAGGCATCGATGCAGTACGCAGCCAAAAAGGCAGGCAACAAGCTGCCCGCGCTGCCGGGCGAGCCAGGCAGCGCGGGCTACCAGGCGCCACAGCCCGGGCCGCTGCTGCCATCCGCGCCGAACGCCGCGCATCGCGCCGCCGTGGTGGCATGGCTCGATGCCACCTGGCAGGTGGTCCTGACCAATTTCCGCGACATGGCGGCGGTGATCTCGTACGGCAGCGGCACCAATGCCGAACCCTCGACCGAGGCCTATGCGGCCGCCGCGAAGAGCATCGGCGATGGCGTCGAAGCGGCCATGGTGCGCGCCTTCGCGACCGTCGAATCGGGCCCGCTGGGCGCGTTCAGCCTGCCCGGCCGGCCGGTCATCGCCTATGAGGGGCATTGGTTCCGCAACTTCACCAACAGCGACTATGATCAGAATTTCCCGCTGCTCTCCTAAAAGTACAAGAAAAAGGCGGGGACGGAATGGCAGACCAACAACAAGGACCAGGACACCGCCTGGACCACGCTGACCTCGGCGGCGAGGCTCGATGCGAAGGCGGCGGCGAAATCCTGTTCCTGGGGGCGCTACCAGATCATGGGCTTCAACCACGCGGCCTGCGGCCACAAGGATGTGCTGGATTTCGTCACCGCCATGAAGGCCGGCGAGACCGAGCAGCTGAACGCCTTCGTTAGCCTCTGCAAATCGCTGAAGGGCTTTTCCAAGGCGATGAAGGACAAGGACTACAAGGCCATGGCCACGGCCTACAACGGCACCGATTATGGCGACTACGACAAGCGGATCGAGCGCGCCTACAAGGCCTTCACCGCCAAGCCCTGAGCGCGTGGCACGGCGCATGCAAGATCGGGTCTGAATCACCCCGGAGAGACCCATGCGCCCCACCCGCCGCACAATGCTTGCGCTGCCAGCGCTGTTGGCTGCCCCACGCCTGGGCATCGCCGCCGATTGGCGGCCTCGCCAGCCGGTCACGATCATCCTGCCGATCGCGCCGGGCGGAGCGTCGGATGCCATGTTCCGCGCGCTGCAACCGGGTTTTTCCGTGTTGATGGGCCAGCCCTTGGTGATCGACTACCGCCCCGGCGGCGGCACGGTCATCGGCACGGAAGCGGCCGCTCGGGCCGCGCCGGATGGCCTGACGCTGGGGCTGGCCGCGAACTCCACGCTGATCAACCAGGTGCTGCATGGCGCGCGCCTGCCATACCGCGTGTTTGCCGATTTCGCGCCCGTCGCGCGGCTTGGCATCGTGCCGCATGTGCTGGTGTGCAACCCTTCGGTCGCGGCGGATTTCCAGGGCTTTGTCGCGGCCGTGCGGGCGCGGCGCGGCGGCATCTCCTTCGCCTCCTATGGCCAGGGTACGTCCAACCATCTGGGCTTCGAGCAGTTCCGTCTGCTGGCCGGGTTCGAGGCCACGCACATCCCCTATCGCGGCGGCCCGCCCGCCTATGCGGATCTGATCGCCGGCCGCATGGATGCGATGTTCATGAACCTGCCCGGCGTGTTCCAGCAGGTGGCAGCCGGGCATATGCGCGCACTCGGCATCGCGGCCGCGGCGCGGCATCCGCGCATCGACGCGCCCACCATGGCCGAGCTGGGCTTCGCCGATGTGCTGTCCAACACCTGGACCGGCGTGGTGGTGCCGGCAGCCACCCCCGCGCCGGTGATCGCAGCGCTGGAGGCCGCCTTCCTAGCCCTGGTGCGTGACCCCGCGACCGCGCAGCGCCTGTCGGAAATCGGCTTCAGCATCCTGGCCGAGGGTGCTGTGGATTTCGCCGCCGGCATGCGCCGCGACTTTGCGATCTATGAGGATGTCGTCCGCCGCGCCGGGATCACTCTGGCATGATCGCGCTGGAATGCCTGACCGCGCAGGCGCGGCGCGAACTCGCCATGCTCTCCTACCCGGCCGCGCCTTGGGTGGACGCGCGCACCGCGCCCGATGGCACCACCGCGCTCGACTGCGCGGTGATCGGCGCGGGCCAGTTTGGGCTTGCGGTGACCGCGTCTCTCATGCGCGAACGCATCACGCGCGTCGCCTGTTTCGATGCAGCCCCAGAAGGCCGCGAAGGCCCCTGGGTGACGTTTGCGCGCATGCAGATCCTGCGCACGCCGAAATACCTCACCGGCCCTGATATAGGCCTGCCCGCCTTGTCCTTCCGCGCCTGGTGGGAGGCGCAGCACGGCGCTGGCGCCTGGGACGCGCTGTTCCGTATCCCGCGCACCGCCTGGATGGACTATCTGGTCTGGTATCGGCGCACGCTGGACCTGCCGGTGCGCAATGGCTGGAAACTGGTGGCGCTGGAACCCGTCGACGCAACCCTGCTGCGCCTCGGCTTCGAGACCGATGACGGCCGGCGCGAAATCTTCGCGCGCAATGTCGTGTTGGCGATGGGCGCGTCCGGTGCCGGCCGCACCGAATTGCCCGCGGTGATGCAGGACCTGCCCGAGGGCCGCGCGCTGCACGCTAATGACTGTTTCGACCCCGCCATCCTGAAGGGGCAGCGCGTGGCCGTGCTCGGCGCCGGCGCCAGTGCCTTCGATGTCGCCATCGCCGCGCTGGAGAATGGCGCCGCCACCGCCAGCATCAGCGTGCGCCGGCCCACCATGCCGCTGTCCAACCCGCGCCGCTGGATGGAGAATGCGGGCTACCTGGCCCACTACATGCACCTGCCCGATGCGGTGAAATGGGCCACCATGTCGCATCTTCTCGCCATCGGTCAGCCGCCGCCACGCCCCACCTGGGAGCGTGCGCATGCCCTGCCCGGCTTCTCGGTCATCACCGATTTTCCTTGGGATTGCCTGCGCTGGACGGGCACGGAGATCGAGATCACCTCCGGCGCGAAACGCATGGCGGTGGACCGCGTGGTGGCCGGCACCGGCATGCGCGTGGCGATGGCCGAAATCCCGGCACTGGCCGGCATCGCCCAGCATGCGGCGATGTGGCGGGACCGCTTCACGCCACCGCCCGGCCAGGAAAACCCGCGCCTGGGCGGCGCCCCCTATCTGGCGCTCGATGGCAGCTTCCAGGAGCGTGTGCCGGGGGCCGCGCCCTGGCTTTCGCGCATCGCCTCAGGCATGGCGGGCGCGGGGCTGACACTGGGGCCGGTCGCCACTTCCAATTCGGGGATGAAATTCGTGCTTCCCCGCGTGGTCGAAGGCGTGCGACAGCGGCTGTTCCTGGATCAGCAGGCGGCCGATTGGGCGCGCCTGATGGCCGATACGCACCGCGAGATCGAAAGCGACGCCGCATGACCACGACTATTCTGCGCCTGAAGGCCGAACCCGCGACGGCGGTCAACATCGCGCCCTTCGGCACGCTGATCGAGCCAGGAGAGGACGGCACGCCCTATGGCGCAGCCGATGCGCCCCTGGAACTGGGCCGCGGCATACCCCGGCTCTACATCATGCGATTGACGCAAAAGCCGCTCCTGGTGCGCGGCATCACGCGCCACAGCCAGGTGACGCAGTGCCTGGCGGCGATGGGCGGGCATGACTGGTTCGTGTGCCTGGCGGCCCCGCGTGATCCCGACGCGGCTGAAGAACCCGATCCCGCGGCGATCCGCTGCTTCCGCATCGGCGGCGGCGTGGCGCTGTCGCTGCAGCGCGGCACCTGGCATGCCGGCCCCTATTTCGAGGCGCCGGCGGTGGATTTCCTGAACCTCGAACTGTCCGACACGAATGAGGTCGACCACCACACAGTGCGGCTGGACCATTGCTTCGGCACGGCGATCGAGATCGTGCCGTAGAGCATGATCCGCAAAGGCGGAATGGACGGCGCGGTCAGTCATCCTCGCATGTCGGCTACAGGGTGTTTCCGTGCAACGGGATCACGCTGTAGCAGGCTGCTTAACTCTGCTGGGTAGCTGGCCAGCCCGGCAGACCGCTTCAGC
>JAPLOK010000317.1 GCA_026400775.1 Alphaproteobacteria bacterium
AGGCCTCGATGGTGTCCGACAGCACAGCCACGGCTGCCGCCGGCGCGTCATCGGGCAGCAGCAATGGCGCGTCGAGCTCGGCTTCGGCGGCGGCGGCTGGCGAAGCACCCGGCGCTGGTCCGGACGCAGGCAAATTTGCTGCCGGTGCGAGGCTCGCGCGCAGCGTTTCAACCATGCGTGGCAGCTGCTGGGATGGTGCCGATTTTTCGGGCGCGGATGGGGGGGACGTCACGGGTTCAGGCACCGAAGTCTCCGGCGGCAGCATGGCCGGCATCGCCGGTGGCTCGTCCGTTGCCGCGGCCTGTGGTGCGGCCGGCACAGTCAGCACGGCAGCGGACACCGCCACCTGGTTCGGCGGGGCCAGGGCGGGCGCCGCCAGGAGGGGCGCGGTTAAGGGGGGCGCGGTCAACTCGGGTGCCGCCGGCGTGGCGGTCGGCAGGGATAGCGCGGCGGTCAGGGCTTCCTCGGCCGGCATGACGGCCGGGGTGCCAGGCGCAGTGCCGGATGGCACCAGGGCTTGCTCGGCGCGCAGCAAGGCGGCGCCGAAGCCGCCACCGGCCTCGGGCATCGCTGCCGCCATGGCCCCCGTGGGGGGCGCTGTCGGCTTCAGGCTGATCGCATCGCTTTGCATGGCCGTTCCTTGCATGGCCGCTCGGCAGCATGCGGCGTGCAAGCCTGAGCACGCGGCGTGCCAGCCCGATGCCGGGCAAGGCGAGGCCCGCGCGCGGCGGGAAGCGCCGTGCACAGGCAGTTTCTGCCGCATCGCCCCGCCCAGCGGCTGGCACGCCGCGTGCGAGTACGGGCCACCACGATTCGGAGAATTCCGCGATGTCCCTTTTCGGCGCCATGACGACCGCCATCAGCGGCCTCAGTGCGCAATCGCGCGCGCTTGGCCATGTGTCCAACAACCTCGCGAACAGTCAGACCATCGGCTACAAGCGCATTGACACCAATTTCAACGAATTGCTGACGCAGTCCACACGTTCGCTGCATGCGCCTGGCTCGGTGCAGGCGCGGCCGGACTATACCAATGCCGTCCAAGGCACGGTCGAGCAGTCGGACATTCCCAATGCGCTGGCGATCGGTGGGCAGGGCTTCTTCTCGGTGGCCGCGCGGCGCGGCCAGCAGAACGGCCTGCCGCAATTCGATGAGCGCCAATTCTACACCCGCGCCGGCGACTTCCAGATGGACCGTGACGGCTATCTGGTGAATGGCGGGGGCTACTACCTGCAAGGCTGGCCGATCAGCGAGGCGACCAACGAGCCCGATCGCACACAGTTGGCGCCCGTGCGCATCAGCCAGCAGGTGTTCAACCCGGTGCCGACATCGCGCATCGAACTCGCCGCCGATCTGCCGGCCGATGCGATTGATCCGGTGACATCACAGGTCCGCCTCTATGATGCGCTGGGCACGCCGCATGTGGCGACGATGAGCTTCACGCCGGTCACCAATGCCGGCCCACCGGTGGTGGCCACCGGCGAATGGGACCTGTCCATCACCATCCCCGGTGAGAATGCACCGCCCACGCGCAGCCTGCGCCTGCAATTCGGCGCCAACGCCACGCCCGCCACACCGCCTGGCACGCTGGGCGGCTTTGGTGCCGCCAGCAACATGACGGTGGGCACGACCGCGCTGGGCGACCCGGCAG
>JAPLOK010000208.1 GCA_026400775.1 Alphaproteobacteria bacterium
ATCGAGGTGCCGACCACGCTGTCGCCCGATGGCCGCTCCCGCCCGCCGCATCTGCGCTCCTGGCGAGATGGCTGGCGACACCTGCGCTTCCTGCTGGCCTTTTGCCCGCGCTGGCTGTTCCTGCTGCCGGGCATCGCGCTGTTCGCACTCGGCGCGTTGGGCATGGCGCTGCTGCTGCCGGGCGCGGCCTCGGTGGGTGGCATTACCTTCGATGTGCACACGCTGCTCTACGCCGCGGGTGCCATGGTCCTGGGCTTCCAGGCCATGCAGTTCTGGGCGTTTACGCGCATCTATGGCGCACTCGATGGCGTGGTCCCGCCCGACCCATGGCTTGCGCGCATGACGCGCAACAGCGTGCTGGAACCGGCGCTGATCATCGGCGGTGGGCTCGTGCTGCTGGGCCTGGCGCTGGGTGCCGCCACGATCTGGATCTGGGGCTCGGCGCAGTTCGGCGCGATCACGACATCGGCGCCGATGCGGCTGGCCATTGGTTCAGTGACGGCGATGATCCTGGGCGTGCAGCTGGCCTTCGCCGGCTTCTTCGTGACCGTGCTGGAGATGCTGCGGGCGCGCTGACGGCGCCCGCACGCCCGGTCAGGCCGCCGCCCCGCGCCGCGCCGTGCCATTGCCCGGCAATTCCACCCCGATCGCCAGCGTGGACATGCCATCGCCACGTTCCAGGTTGACCTGCACCTTGTTCGCATCCACCGAGACATAGCGCGCGACGACGGCGATCAATTCCTGCTGCAGGCGCGGCAGGAAATCCTCGCCATCGCGAGAGCTGCGCTCATGCGCCAGGATGATCTGCAGCCGGTCCTTGGCCATGGAGGCACTCGCCGGCGGCTCAGCGCGCTTGCGCGAACGGAAGATATCCAGCCAGGACATCAAGCGGCCCTCCCACCGAATAGCCGGCCGAACAGGCCCGCCTTCTTCTTCTCCGCTTCCAGGAAGCGGTGCGGCCGCGACTCGCCCAGGAATCGCGCCACCGCATCTTGGTACGCCAGGCCCGCATTGCTTTCCACATCCAGGATGACTGGATTGCCGGAATTGCTGGCCTTGAGAACGGATTCACTCTCCGGCACCACGCCCAGCAGCGGGATGGCGAGAATCTCCAGCACGTCATCGAGCTTCAGCATCTCGCCGCGCTCGACGCGCACCGGATCATAACGGGTGAGCAGCAGATGCTGCTTGACCGGGTCCAGCTTCTCCTCCGCGCGCTTGGAGCGCGACTGGATGACGCCCAGGATGCGGTCGGAATCGCGCACCGACGACACTTCCGGGTTGGTCACGACGATTGCCTCATCGGCGTAGTACAGCGCCAGCAGCGCGCCCTTCTCGATGCCCGCGGGGCTGTCGCAGACGATGTAATCGAAATCCTTTGCCAGTTCCTCGATGATGACGCCCACGCCCTCGCGCGTCAGCGCATCCTTGTCGCGCGTCTGGCTGGCGGGAAGGATCGCCAGGCCCTCCACGCGCTTGTCGCGGATCAGCGCCTGGTTGAGCTTCGCCTCACCCTGGATGACGTTGACGATGTCGAACACCACGCGCCGTTCCACGCCCATGATCAGGTCGAGGTTGCGCAGGCCCACATCGAAATCGATGACGACCGTCTTCTTGCCGCGCTGGGCGAGGCCGGTGGCGAAAGCGGCCGAGGATGTGGTCTTGCCCACGCCCCCCTTGCCCGAAGTGATGGTGACGACCTTTGCCATGCGGGCCTCTCAGAGCTTCTCGAAACGCAGTGATTCGCCGTCCAGCCGCGCCATCACCGTCTTGCCGATGGGGGCCGCGGCCAGGCCTTCGCGCACGGCATAAAGCCCCGCGATGGCGATGAGTTCAGGGTCGAAATGCAGCGCGAAGACGCGCGCATCGGGGTTGTCATTGGCGCCGGCGACAGCGCGCCCGCGCAGCGCGCCATAGACATGGATATTGCCATCCGCGATCACCTCGGCACCCGCGTTCACTGTGCTGGTGATGATGAGGTCTGCCCCCTCGGCGTAGATGCGGCTGCCGCTGCGCACCGGCTGCGTAACCAGCATGGCGTTGCGCCCCGCGCCGCGGAAATCGGAGGCCTGCCTGGCCGGTGGGGGGGGCGGGGCGGCGATGGCCGGCGCTGGTGCCGCGGCGTCGGGCGCGGTCTCGCCGCCGGCGGGGCGCAGCTGCGACAGGCCGGCCGCGGTCGCGGCCTGGCGCATCGCCGGGCTGCCGCCGACCACGCCCATCGGGATAATGTCCAGCCCCTTCAAGCCCGCGATCAGCCGCGGGAAATCCACCTCATGCGGCGCGAGGTTCAGGTCATCGAGGCCGATGGCAATGGGTGCGAAGCGCAGGAAGCCCGGCGCGCGGCGAAACTGGTCGCCAAGCGCCGGCAGCACCACATCCGGCCTGCCATCAAGCAGGCGCAGCACCAGGATGCTGAAGCTTCCCGCCCGCAGGCGGAATGCGTCGGCGCCGGGCAAGGCATGCGGCTGTGCGGCGACTGACATGCTGCGCTTTGCTTTCCTTTTGACCCCGGCGTGAAGATTGCGTGATCGCAACCCGGCAATAGTCAACCTAGGCGCGGGCTGGGCGCGGGCGATACCCCGCATCGCATGTGGATAACGGGGATGATGGGGGCTTTGCCCAGGGCTGGCAATGTGTTGTGGCCGCTGTCCCTGCCTGGTCCCCTGCCTGGGCCGCTCAGACCTCACGCAATGGTGAGGCGGGCGGCGGTGGGCGCACGACCAGCACCGCCACCAGCGGCAAGAGCCACACGATGCGCGCCTGGTAGCGGTAATGCGGTTTGGACAGCGCCCCGCCCACGAAAGCATTGGCCGCGAGTGCTGCCAGCATGCACAGCACCAGCGCATAGCCCTCGCGCCAGCGCGCCCGCAGCGCGCGCCACAGGCCCAATGCCGCACCGAGGATCGCCAGCAGCAGCACGGGGCCATGCGGCAGGCGCGACGGCACGGCGATCACCTCCAGCCGGTCGGTGAATTGCAGCGCGTGGCGCATCGCCAGCGCCTCACGCTCGGGGAAGCCCGAGGGGATCACGTGCCGCGCGAGATCGCCCATGTCGCCGGGCGTGAACATGTCGTCGATCAGCACCATGAGGAATTGCCGAACGGTATTGCCGGCCATGGCGCGCGCCACTTCCAGCGGATAGTCGCGCAGCGTGATGGAGACGATCTCGCGCGCTTCGGGCGCGATCTGCACGCCCCCGTCATTGCGTTCGACGCCGTCGCGCGTGAGGTTCATCGGGCTGCGCGGCCCCCAGAGGAAGCGGTCGCTGTCCAGCGGCATGTCGTCGATGAACAGGCAAAGATGCCAGCCGGCAGCGGGGCAGCGATCGCGCAGCACCTGCACCGCCGGCCCGTCATCCTGCAGCCGCGCCAGCATGAAGGCCGAGCCATGGGCCGATAACGTCACGCGCCCGAAGTAATGCTGGTTGGCCGAGAGCAGCGTGATGATGGCCAGCGCGATGGGGGCAGCCACGCGCAGCACCGGCCAGGGCCGCAACCGCAGCACCGCCACCACCACCAGCAAGGACAGGGCGATGGGCAGATGCGACAAATGCGACGCGATGCCGAGTGCCGCGACCAGGCCCAGGCCCAGCATCTCCGCGCGCTTCAGCCGCGCCTCGCCGAAGCCCAGGCCATAGAGGGCGAGCGCCACCAGCGGCGCGAAGACATCGGGCATGATCATCGCGGTGAACCAGGGCTGGCTGGTCAGCGCCGCCAGCCCCGCGCAGAGCGCCAGATGCGCCCCGGGCCGCGCGGTGCCGCGCGCCACGCGCTGGGTCACCCACAGCACCCACGACGTCACCGCGCCCTGCGCCAGCGCCGGCGCCCACAGCGTCACACCCTGGTGGAAGATGGCGATCAGCGGGCCATAGGCTGCGGTCTTATCCCAGGGCGGATCGCCGGTGATGATGTGCAGCAGATAGGCGCCGGTATCGACGAAGAGCAGCGGATAGCCGTTCAGAAAGGCCGGCCAGATCAGGATGGGCGCGGCCGCCAGCACGGCGATGATGGGATGCATGCGCGCCCGTTACGCGCAGCCCGCCAACCAGTCCAGCAAAGAATTCTGCGCATTCCACATTGGGCAGGTGCATGGCAGCTGGCACCAGGTGGAAGCGGCCATTCTGCACCAGGGCCGCGATGCGCTGCCCTTCGGCGGGCGGCACGGCGTGGTCGTGTTCGCCGCAGACCACGGCGACCGGCAGCGAAAGTTCGGGCAGGCGCGGGACATGGTCGAAGGCGCTGATCGCCTCGGCGCAGCCGGCATAGCCATCCGGGTGGGTCGCGGCGATGGTCGCCAGGATTTCGGCCGAGCGCTGGGGGTGGGCCGCGATGTATGCGGGCGTCAGCCAGCGCTCCAGCGTGGCCTGGGCGATGGATGCGCAGGAGCCTGTCGCGCGCACTTCGCGGATGCGCGGCCCCCAGATGGCATCGGCATTGGGCAAGGATTGCGGCAGCGCGTCGCAGATCATGACGCTGCGCAGCCGCGCGGGATGTGCCAGCGCCAGCGCCTGGCCGACCATGCCGCCCAGCGACAGGCCGACATAATCCACCACGCCCAGCCCCGCGGCATCCAGCACCGCGACCACATCCTGCGCGAGGCCCGCCATGCTGTAGGCGCCCTTGCGCGCCGTGCTGCCGCCGTGGCCGGGAAGGTCCAGTCGCAGCACGCTGTGGCCCGCGTTCAGCAAGGGCAGCATCTGCTCGCGCCACATGCCGGTATCGGCGGCGAGGCTATGCACCAGGCAGACCACGCGGCCGTCGCGCGGGCCGATCAGGTCGTAGTGGAGGCCGGCTTCGGTCAGCATATCGGTCCGATCCTGAGGCGTGCTTCCCACACCGAGGGTGAATCGGCCCGAGACAATAGGCTTGGCGGCATCATGCCGGCAAAGCCGCGGTTTCCGCGAGCAGCCATTCGTGGGTGGTGGCGTCGCAATGCGGGCCGACCGTGTCGCGCACCCGCGCATGATACGCATCGATCCAGGCGCGTTCGGCGCTGGTCAGTAATTCGGTCGCGATCAGCGCGCGGCAGTAAGGCGCCAGCGTCAGCGTCTCGAATTCCAGGAAGGGGCGCGCCTGGTCCGCGCACGGCGCGGCCTCGCGCACCAGCAGCAGGTTCTCGATGCGGATGCCGTAGGCGCCGGGGAGATAAAAACCCGGCTCGTCCGACAGGATCATGCCCGGCACCAGCGGCACGATCTTTGCCGCGCGCGAGAAGGCGGCTGGCCCCTCATGCACCGAGAGGAAACTGCCCACGCCATGGCCCGTGCCATGGTCGTAATCGAACCCCGCATCCCACAAGGGCCGGCGCGCCAGCGCATCCAGATGCGGCCCGGCGACACCCTTCGGGAAGCGCGCGGTACCAAGCGCGATATGGCCCTGCAATACGCGGGTATAACGCTCGCGCAGCGCCTCGGGCGCGGCGCCAGGGCCGGACCACAGCGTGCGCGTGATATCCGTCGTGCCGTCCTGGTACTGGCCGCCGCTGTCGATCAGGTAGCACTCGTTCGGGTGGATCGCGCGGTTGCTCTCGGGGCTGACGCGGTAATGCACGATCGCGCCATGGGGGCCGGCGCCGGAAATCGCCGGAAAACTCTCGCCCTGGAACAGCGCAACCTCGCGGCGGAAGGCGAGCAATTGCTCGGCGGCCGAGATTTCGGTCAGGCCACCGGCCGGTGCCTCGCGCGCGAACCAGGCCAGGAAGCGCGCCATGGCCACGGCGTCGCGCACATGCGCATCGCGCGCGCCCTGCCGCTCCACCGCGTTCTTGGTGGCGCGCGGCATCCGGCATGGGTCATCGGCCGCGACCGGTTCGGCGCCGGCGCTGCGCAGTGCGCGCGCGAACCAGGCGGGGGTCGCATCGGCATCGCAGCGCACGCGCTTGCCCTTGAAGGCGGCGAGTGCGGCGGGCAGAGCCGCGCGGTCGGCCACATCGACCGCATTGCCCAGATGGGTGCGCACCTCCGGCGGCAATTTCGCGGGCGGCATGAAGAGCTGCACGCTCGCATCATCGCGCAGCAGCGCGAAGCCGAGCGCGAGCGGCGTATTGGCCAGATCCGCGCCACGAATGTTCAGCAGCCAGGCGATGGAATGCGGGTCGGCCAGGACTGCCGCCGCGTGGCCGCCACGCTTGAGTTCGGCGGCCGCTTCCTCGCGCTTGGCAGCGGCCTCGCGGCCGGAGAATTGCGCGGGGTGCACGCGCGCGGGGGCGGTCGGTGGCGCCGGGCGGTCGGACCAGACGGCATCGATCGGGTTGGCCGCCAGCGCTACCAGCGTGACGCCGGCAAAGCGACCGAGCGCCGCTTCGGTGTGCAACCAGGGATCGTAACCTATCCGCAGCCCGGCGCCGTTCTGGCGCAGCCATTCGGGAGGTGGTTCCTCGATGAGGTGGCGGCATTCCCACAGGGCGGCGTCGGTCTGCTGCACGACCTGCGTGGTGTAGCGCCCATCGGTGAAGATCGCGGCGCGGCCGGCCAGCACCACCGCCATGCCGGCACTGCCGGTGAAGCCGGAGAGCCAGGCCAGGCGCTCGCCGGAAGGGGCGACATATTCGCCCATATATTCGTCCGAGCGCGGGGCCAGGAAGCCATCGACATCAAGGCGCGCGAGTTCGCCGCGGAGCGCGGCCAGGCGTTGGGCGTGGGTCATTCGGGGCATTCTGCGCGGGCTGGCGGTTCGATTCCAGTGGATGGCATGGTGGCGATGCGGTATTTTCTGCCATCGAGGTATGGAGATGGCGGATGAGCCAGATCATGGCGAGTATCGACGCCTCTGGCAGGCTGGTGGTGCCGAAGGAGATGCGGGTCTCCCTCGGCGTCGAGGGCGGTGGCGAATTGATGCTCAGCCTCGAGGACGGCGCCCTGGTCGCCATGACCCGCGCCGAAGCCCTGCGCCGCCTGCGCGACAGGCTGCGCCAGGCCGTCCCGCCCGAGCATTCCCTGGCCGCTGAACTGATCGCTGACCGCCGGCAGGACGCCGCCCGGCGTGGCTGAATGGCTGCTCGATGCCTCGGCCGTGCTGGCCGCCGCGCAGGGCGAGGCGGGTGGCGAGGCAATCAGCGCCCTGCTGGACCGCGCCGCGATCTCGGGGGTGAATGCGCTGGAGGTGATGGTGGTGCTCGCACGCAGCCTGGGCGATGATGCCGCCCGGCAGGGCTTTGCCGTGCTGCACCTGACCGTGCTGCCCTTCACAGAGGCAGAGGCCGCCCTGGCGCAGCCGCTGCTGGCACGCCATCGCGGCCTGCTCTCACTGGGCGACGCGGCCTGCCTCGCCACCGCCAGCCGCCATGAGCTGCCCGTGCTGACCGCGGACCGCGCCTGGACCGGGCTGGGCCTGGCACTCGACATCCATCTCATTCGGCCATGACAAAGCGCGCGATTGCGCCTATTTGCACTGCACAACGCCGGGCGGCCATCCAGCCGCAGCGCAACACATCCCAAGGCCCATGACCGATACGCCGCTCGACCGCATCCGCAATTTCTCGATCATCGCGCATATCGACCACGGGAAATCCACGCTCGCCGACCGGCTGATCCAGACCACCGGTACGATCGCCGCCCGTGACATGACCGAGCAGGTGCTCGACAACATGGAGATCGAGAAGGAGCGCGGCATCACCATCAAGGCGCAGACCGTGCGGCTGGCCTACAAGGCCAATGACGGGCTGACCTATACGCTGAACCTGATGGACACGCCGGGCCATGTGGACTTCGCCTATGAGGTGTCGCGCAGCCTGGCCGCCTGCGAGGGTTCGCTGCTGGTGGTCGACGCATCCCAGGGGGTGGAGGCGCAGACGCTGGCCAATGTCTACCAGGCGATCGATGCCGGGCATGAGATCGTGCCGGTGCTGAACAAGATCGACCTGCCGGCCGCCGAGCCCGACCGCGTGAAGCAGCAGATCGAGGATGTGATCGGCCTGGTCGCCGATGATGCGGTGATGATCTCGGCCAAGACCGGGCTGAACATAGAAGCCGTGCTGGAAGCCATCGTCACGCGGCTGCCGCCGCCGAAAGGTGACGCGAACGCCACCACCAAGGCGCTGCTGGTGGATAGCTGGTACGACGCCTATCTCGGCGTGATCGTGTTGGTGCGGGTGAAGGATGGCCGTCTGCGCAAGGGCCAGAAGGTGCGCATGATGTCCAATGGGGCGGCGCATGTGATCGAGCAGGTGGGCGTCTTCTCGCCCAAGATGCGCGCCGTCGACAGCCTGGGCCCGGGCGAGGTCGGCTACCTCACCGCCGCCATCAAGACGGTGGCCGACACCAATGTAGGCGACACCATCACCGATGACCGCAACCCCGCCACCGAAGCCCTGCCCGGCTTCAAGCCCTCCGTCCCGGTGGTGTGGTGCGGGCTGTACCCGGTGGATGCCGATGACTTCGAGAAGCTGCGCGATTCACTGGGCAAGCTGCGGCTGAACGACGCATCTTTCCATTATGAGGCGGAGAGCAGCGCGGCGCTGGGCTTCGGCTATCGCTGCGGCTTCCTGGGGCTGCTGCATCTGGAGATCATCCAGGAGCGCCTCTCCCGCGAATTCGACCTCGACCTGATCGCGACCGCGCCTTCGGTGGTCTATCAGCTGACGCGCACCAATGGCGAAGAGCTGGAAATCCACAACCCGGCCGACATGCCCGATGGCAGCCTGATCGACCATATCGGCGAGCCCTGGATCAAGGCCACCATCATGGTGCCCGATGATTATCTCGGCCCGGTGCTGACGCTGTGCAACGAGCGGCGCGGCCGCCAGGTGGAGCTGACCTATGTCGGCAATCGCGCCATGGCCGTCTACCGCCTGCCGCTGAACGAGGTGGTGTTCGATTTCTACGATCGGCTGAAAAGCGTCTCGCGCGGCTATGCCAGCTTCGACTACGCGATGGACGGCTATGAGGAAGGTGATCTGGTGAAGATCTCCATCCTGGTGAACAACGAGCCGGTGGATGCGCTGTCCTTCATGGCGCATCGCAGCCAGGCGGACCGGCGCGGCCGCGCCATCTGCGAGAAGCTGAAGGAGCTGATCCCGCGCCAGCTGTTCAAGATACCCATCCAGGCGGCCATTGGCGGCCGGGTGATCGCGCGTGAGACCATCTCGGCGCTGTCCAAGGATGTGACGGCGAAGTGCTATGGCGGCGATATTTCGCGCAAGCGCAAATTGCTGGACAAGCAAAAGGAAGGCAAGAAAAAGATGCGCCAGTTCGGCAAGGTTGAAATTCCGCAAAGCGCGTTCATCGCGGCCCTGAAGATGGACGCCTGAACCCATGGAATATCGTGGCTGTGACTATACGGTCGGCCCTTTGCGGGGCGGCAAGGCCTGGCGCTGGACGATTTATGATGGCGTGGGCTCGGGCGCGAAGCCGGTGGAATCGGGTGACACCACCGGCCATGAGCGCGTGGCCAAGCAGGCGGCGATCGCCGCGATCGACGTCTGGCGGAAGACGCACAAGGAGTAGATCGGGATGCGTTGAGGTGTCGTCACCGGAAACGCTAAATCCCGCTCTCGACAACGGGCTGGAACAGGCTGCGCGCACGCAGCATGGTCCAGCGGGGCGGCAAGTGCCGCCCCACCGGCATCACCGCGCGCGATACGGGCGGTGGCAATTGCCGCAGGTGGCGCCGGTGGCCTGCGCCGCCTGCCCCAATGCCGCGACATCGCCGCTGGCGGCTGCCGTGCGCAGATTGCCCAGCGCCGCGACCGCGCCGTTATAAGCCGCCGTGAAGCCCGCGGCATCGGTCCAGATAGCGGGCAGTGCGCGCGTCTCACCGGTCTGGGTATTGGCGGGGAAGCGGCCCGGGAAGGTGGTGAAGAAGGCCTGCATCGCCTCGACGCGCGGCACCGCGGAACGCGCATCGCCACGGCTCTGCACGATGGCCACGATCGCTTCCATATGCTGGCCCACGGCGCGCAAGCCCTCGCGGCGTTCGCGGATGATCTGGGCGGGGTCGGGCTGGGCGAAGGCCGTACCCAATGTCGCAGTGCCAATGATGGCCGCGGCGGCGGCGATGCGTAGGCGGAAGGCGAAAGACATGCGGTGAGTTCTCCTGAACAGGTCCGGCAACAGGTTCTGCCCCGAAACGATCCCGAGATGAAGGGCGAATTCGTGACGAAGCGTCTCATCCGCATGGGCGCGGGGCTGGCCACCC
>JAPLOK010000384.1 GCA_026400775.1 Alphaproteobacteria bacterium
TAGGAGGGCGCGCCGAACACCGCCGTGCGCTCGACATGCTGGTAGCCGACGCGGCCGCCCAGCACGATGCCCTGGAAGCCAGTGGCCCAGTCGGCGCCGCCTTCGACATAGGCGCCAAAGCCCGAGGAGCCGAAGAAATTGGGTGACAAGGCGACGGTGCCATTCACCGTGACCGGCCCAATCTCACGCGCGGCCTTGATCACGGCTTCGGCGTAATTCAGCCGGGCGAAGCCCGCGCGCTGGCCGTGATAGGTGTACCAGACTGCGCCGATGTCGAAATTGATGTCCAAGGCGGTGAAGCGGAAGCCCACCAGCCCGTCGATCTCGGCGCGCTGCGGGAAGGCGCCGGCGGGGGCGAAATACACGTTGGAGATGAAGCCGCCGATATACAGGCCGGAACTGTGCAGCACCTCCGCCGTGGCCTGGCCGGCCATGCGGCTGCCGGTCTGGCTGATGCCGCGGAACAGGTAGTCGGACTGGATGCCGAGGCTACCGGAGACGGTCAGGCCGGTCTCGCCGATGGCGGTCTGGGCCTGGGCCGGTGGGGCGAACCAGGATGCGGCCAGGGCCGCCAGGCCCAACAGGGCGTTGCGTGCGCGCATGGGGGTCTCCTTCGCGGTGTATGACATCGCGATCAAACACCGTCGCGCTGCTCGGGCGTAGCTACGACCAGCGGGATTCCCGGGCGCGCCGCACAAGATCTGCGCAATTCTCGCACACTCGCTCCGTGAATGCCTTGAAATCAGCAAGATTGACGAAGCTTTAGGCTGGCGGCAGCCGCAACACTCCACCGCGCGAAGCATCCAGCAGCAGATAGGCCAGGCCCTGCGCGTCGAAGAGCACCTGCCGGATTCGCTGACGGCCCCATAGCAGGCGCTCCTCGGCGCCCGGCATGTCGCCTTGCATCGCAATACGCAGCAGTCCCGGCGGGTTCAGGCAGGCCAGGAAGGCCTGGCCGCGCCAGGCCGGAAAGGCGCCACCAGGCGAAAACGCCAGCCCCGAGGGGCTGATCGCCGGCACCCAAGCCCGCGCGGGGTCCACCATGCCCGGTGCCGAGGTCCGGTCGCTGATCTGCGTGCCGGAATAGTTCCGCCCATGCGTGACCACCGGCCAGCCGTAATTGCCGCCGGGGCGGATCAGGTTCAGTTCATCCCCGCCCAGCGGGCCGAATTCCGCGGCGAAGAGGCTGCCGGTGGCCGGGTTGAAGGCGATGCCCTGCGGGTTGCGATGGCCATAGGACCAGATCTCGGCCCGCGCGCCGCGCCGGTTGGTGAAGGGGTTGTCGGCCGGGATGCTGCCATCGGCGGTCAGGCGGATGACCTTGCCGGCCAGATCGTCCAGCGCCTGGGCGCGTTCGCGGGTCTCGTTGCGGTCGCCGCTGGTCAGGAACAGGTGCCGGCCATCGGGCGAGAAGGTGATGCGCCCGCCATAATGCAGCCGGCCCGTGCGCTGCACCGGCGTGCAATCCAGCACCGGCGTCACCTCTTCCAGCGCGGCGCCATCGGCCGAGAGCCGCGCCCGGCACAGCCGCGCAACCAGCCCGCCCTGCACCACGGCGGATTGCGCGAACCAGATGTGCCGGCTGGCGGCGAAATCCGGCGCCAGCGCCACATCCAGCAGGCCACCCTGGCCGCCGGCATCGACCGCGGGGACGCCGGTGATCGGTGGCCCGACGGTCCCATCGCGTGCGATCAGCCGCAGCCGGCCGGGGCGCTCAGTCAGCAGCAACCGGCCATCGGGCAGGAAGGCGCCGCCCCACGGGCGGTCCAGCCCGGTGGCCCATTCCTGCACGGTGAAGCGCGCGGCCTCGGAGGCGATCAACTCCTGCGCGCCGGCGAGAGGCGGCGCCAGCAACGCTGCGGCCAGCGCGCGCCTGCGCATCATTCGCCGAGCTGCGCTGCGATCCAGTTCTTCATCTGGCCCTTGGGCATGGCGCCTACCTTGGTGTCCACCGGCTTGCCATCCTTGAACAGGATCATGGTGGGGATGCCGCGCACCGCGTATTCGTTCGGCGTCATCGGGTTTTCGTCGATATCGACCTTCGCGATGGTCAGCTTGCCGGCATATTCCTTGGCGATCTCATCCAGCACGGGTGCCACCATGCGGCAGGGGCCGCACCATTCGGCCCAGAAATCCACCAGCACGGGGCCGGTGGCGTTCAGCACCTCCTCGCGGAAGGTCTCATCGGTGACGGCCTTGGTCAGTTCGCTCATCGGGGGGATTCCTGGATTCGATGCACAGATAGGTGGGGGCGCGCCGGGGGGGCGGTCAAGGTGCGTATGCGTCGAGCAACCCATCCGGCAGCGTCATCAATTCCGCCGAATAGGTCCAAAGCAGCGCGCATTCCACCACGCGCCCCGGAAAGGCCGCGCGCAACAAGGCGCGATAGGCCGCCATCTGCCGCAGATAGGCGCCAGGCACGGTCTCGGCGCTGCGCGGCACCGGGCGGTTGGTCTTGTAGTCTACCAGCAGCACCCGATCGGGGCCGACCAGCAGCCGGTCGACCTGGCCCGAGAACAGCCGCCCGCCGATGCGCCCAGCGATCGGTGCTTCGGCCAGGCCGCCGGGGGCGAAGACCGGGTGGTGCAGCAGGGCCAGCGCCTCACGCGCGATCTCGGCCTGGATTTCGGCCGGCACCCCATGGCCGGGGCGGGCCAGGAAGCGCGAAGCGGCCTCACCCCGCGCCGCCGCGGGCAGGGCGGGCAAATGCTGCAACAGCGCATGGATCAGCCGGCCGCGGCGGAAGCGAAGGCCCAAGGGGTCGCCCGGCGCATGGGGTGCAGCGGCCGGCGGGCCGGATTCGGCATCTGTCAGGTCAGACGGCGCCAGCACCGCCTCCGCCTCTCCGGGTGCGGCGCGGGAGGTCCATTCGGGCAGTGCCTTGGCCGCTGCGTGGGGTTGTGCCGATTCCGGCTTGGGCGGCGCGGTCTGCGATGATCCATGGCACAGCAGCGGGCCGTTGAAGCCGGGCTGGTCGAAGGGCAGTTCGCGCGGCTGCAAGCCCGTAAAGCCCTGGGCGATGCGGCTGTACCAGTCATGCTCTGGCGGCTTTTGACTGCGCGACCAGCCGGCGACCAGCAGCCGGTCCTCGGCGCGTGTCAGCGCCACATAGAGCAGGCGATTCTCCTCCTGCCGGCGGCGGCGGGTCTCGGCCTCGCGTAGGCGTTCGGCGGCCTCGGGCTGCGGCACCTCCTTGCGTGGAATCCATAGTGGCAGGGGGTGGTTGGCGCCCTCTTGCAGCCAGCGCAGGCCGGTCTCGGGGCGCGCGCGGCTGCTGGTGGCGGGCAGGATCACCACCGGCGCCTGCAACCCCTTGGCGCCATGCGCGGTCATGATGCGCACTTGGCCATGCCCGGCTTCGGCGTCGCGCTTTACCTCCGCGCCGCCTTCGCGCAACCAATGCAGGAAGCCTTGCAGGCTGGGCGGGTGGCGGGCCTCATGCACCAAAGCGGCGTTGAGCAGTTCATCCAGCCCATCGGCGGCATCGGGGCCGAGGCGCGCCAGCAGCGCCGCGCGTGCGCCGCCCGCGCCCAGCAAGAGGCGCGCCAGCAGCGCCGCGCGTGCGCCGCCCGCGCCCAGCAATTCGGCCAGCAGCGCATGCGGCGTCGCGCGGTCGGCCCGGGCGGACCAATGCGCCAGCCAATCGGCTGCGCGCGCGAATTCGCCCTGCCCGCCGCGATGCGCCATCAGCGTCGCGTACAGGCTGTGCTCGCGCCCATGCGCCAGGCTGAACAGCGCGTCTTCATCGAGCCCGATCAGCGGTGATTTCAGCAGAGCCGCGAGTTGCAGGTCATCCTCGGGCAGCAGTGCGACATCCAGCAGCGCCAGCACATCCATCACGCCGATCTGCGCGGTCAGCGCGATGCGATCCAGCCCGCCCACCGGCACATCCGCCGCCTTCAATTCACGGATCAACAGCCGCGTGAGCAAATTGCGCTGGCGCACCAGCACCAGGATGTCACCGGGGCGGATGGCGCGTTGGCGGGATGGCAATTCCTCGCGCCCGATCATGGCGGCGATGCGCTGCGCAAGTGCGCGGGCCAGTTGTGCCTGGGCGTTCTCCTCGGCCTCGGCGGCCTCTGGGATGGCCCAGGGCGGCGGCGCGGGCGTCGGCGTGGCGACCAGCAGCGGCCAGAGCTCCACCAGGCCGGCCTGGCCCGCGCGATGTGCGGTGTGGCGCAGCGGCGGCGCTTCCGGCGGCAGCACGCCATCGCGCGCATCGGCGGGCGCAAACACCGCATCGACCAGTTCCAGCACCGCGGGCGTGGAGCGGAAGGACACATCCAGCGGTACATCACGGAAGGTGCCGCCGGCCGCGCGCACGCGCGGCTCGAAAAAGGCCCGCGCCTTGGCGAAGCCTTCCGGGTCCGCGCCCTGAAATGCGTAGATGGACTGCTTCACATCGCCCACCGCGAAGACGGTGCGGGGCCGTTCCTGCGCGCTTTCGCCCACGAAGAACTCGCTGGTCAGCGCCTGCATGATGCCCCATTGCGCGGGGTTGCTGTCCTGCGCCTCGTCGAGCAGGACGTGTTCGATGCCGCTGTCGAGTTTATAGAGCACCCAGGCGCTGCCGGGGTCCTTCAGCAGCCTTTCGGTGGCGCGGATCAGGTCATCGAAATCGAGCTGCGCGCGGGCTTGCTTGGCGGCGCGATAGGCATGCAGCACGGGCGTGGCGGTGGCCAGCAGCGCGCGGGTGGCGGCGGCCAGCCGCAGCGCGTTCATGCGGGCTGCGATGTCGCGGATGCGCGCGCCTTCATCCTGGATCACGCTATTTTGCGCGGCGGCGGCGGGCGCGCCCATGCCGCCCTTGGTCGCGAAGCTCTTGCGCACCGTGCCTTCGGTGGTGAGCAGGAAATCGCGATGCTCCTCAAAGCGCGCGGCGCGGCCGGCGGCATCCAGTCGCAGCCAGGCATCCAGCTTGCGACCACGCTCCTGGTCGTTCTCGTTGCGGCTGGCGATAAGCGCGGCCTGGGCGCGGCGCAGCGTGGTGTCATCGCAGCCGGTCGCGGCCTCGTGCCGGAGTGTCGCGTCATCCTGGCCGGCGGCGCCGAGGGCGTGTTCCAGTACCCGGATCAGCGCATCCAGCCCGCCGGATTGTTCCATCGCCTCGTCCAGCTTGGCGCCGTTCTTCGTCGCATCGCGTGCCAGATCAGCGAAGCGTTCGGCGGCGACGAGACCGGCCACTTCCGCCAGCGCGCCGCTGCCGGCCGCACGCGCCAGTGCATCCTCACGCGCTTCGGCCAGCGTGGCGGCGGCGTCGCTTTCCTCCAGCACGGTGAATTGCGGCGGCAGGCCTGCTTCCAGCGGGAAGGCGCGCAGCAGCGTCTGGCAGAAGGCATGGATGGTGGCGATGCGCATGCCGCCGGCGAGTTCCAGCACCTCGGCGAACAAACGCCGCGCGAGATCCGCTTCAGCCGGTGTCGCCGCGCGGCCGAGCAGCGCGGTGAGAGACGTGTTCAGCTGCGCATCATCATCCACCGCCCATTCGCCCAACCGGCGGTTCAGACGCTGCGCCATTTCGGCTGCGGCGGCCTTGGTGAAGGTCAGGCACAGGATGCGCCCGGGTGGCGTGCCGGCCAGCATCAACCGCAGCACCCGATCGGTCAGCAGCTTGGTCTTGCCCGAACCGGCGCTGGCCGACACCCAGGCCGAGACTGTGGGGTCGGAAGCGCGTGATTGTGCAACCTCGGCGGCAGCGGCGGGATTCATGGGCTGTCCTGCCATTCCGCGCGCCGCGCCAGGTGGTCGTAATCCGTGCCGCGCGCCTGGCGGCCGGGATGCGGGCGCGCGGTGAAGGGGGCATCGCCGCGCAGCAATGTCTTGGCGATGCTGTCCAGCATTTCCTCGGCCTGGGCCATGAGGTTCGCCATCTCTTCGATCTGCATCACCTCGCCGGGCGGCACGCCACCGGTCAGCTTCCAATAGGCCATGCTGCGAGTGTCCGCAGCGGGTATCCCCTGGAAGGCGCCATGCGCGGCCAGCAGCGCCTCGAGCGGCAATTGCGGCTGCGCGCCGGTCTCGACCTCCTTGTTGGAGGGCAGGGCGCCGGTCTTGTAGTCCAGGATCAGCACGCCGCCGGCGGCGCATTCATCCACGCGGTCGGCGCGGCCATGCAGGGTGATGCCGCTGATCACCGCCTCGGCTTTCACCTCCTGATGCGTGCGCGCCAGCGGCGTGGTGTGGCGCAGCGCCGCCTCCTGCTCGCGGATGAAAGCGCCGATGCGCGACAGGCGCGGCGTCCAGAAGGCGCGCAGCGAGGGGCGCAGCGCGGCCTTGTCCATCGCCTTGGTGGCCGCCGCATCCCATAGCGCGGCGGCGTCACCGGGCAGCGCGTGGGGGCCGATGGTGCGCAGGAATTGCGCCATGGCGTCGTGCACCACCTCTCCGTATTCGGCGGCGCCGATTTGCGCGTCGATCGGATCGAGCGGCGCCAGATGCAGCATCCGGCGCGCGTAGAAGGCATAGGGGTCGGCCAGCAGGGTTGCGACCTCGGTCACCGAGACGCGGGCGGGGCGCGCGGCGCGCGGCGGCGCGGGGCGCGGGCGCGTGGCCGGAACGGGTGCTGCTGCCGGCTGGTCGAGCTGCGCGGCCCAGGCGGGCGCGGGGTTGTCGGGCAGCGCCAGGCCCTCGGGCCAGGTCGCCGCGCGCTGGCCGCGCAGGAAGGTTGATAGCCGCGTCAGCCAGCGCGCCGGCACGGTGGGCGCGCCACCACGCCGCGTGGCGCGCGACAGCACTGCATCGGGCGCGGCGCAGGCGGTCAGCAGGAAATCAGCCGCCACGCGGCCAATGCGCGCTTCTGGTGCCGGCAGGCCGAAGCGTTCGCGCATGGGCCGGCCCATCCAGGGGCCGGGGTCGGTGGCGACGGGCCAGACGGTTTCGTCCTAGCCGCCCAGGACCACGCGGTCGAAATGCAGCAGCCGCGCTTCCAACAGGCCCAGGATCGCCACGCGCGGATGCGCATCATGCGCGCGCGGGCGGCGGGCCACGCCTTGCGCCAGCGCGGCTTCGAACAGCGCGGGGAAACGCGCGGGGGCGATGGGCGGCAATTCCTCGAAGCCCTGCTGCATATCGGCCAGGTGTTCGGCAAGCGCCTCGCCCGCATCGCCTGCATAGAGGGCGAGTCCGCCGGGCGCCTCGCCGGTGGCGGCAAGCGCCTCGGCCGCGGCCAGCAATTCGGCCAGCAACGCTGCGGGCGGGCGCGCGATGCCCGCGGGCAGCGCCGTGAAGGGGCCCAGCGCGCGGCCCAGCGCCTCGACCACCCCCAGGCATTGCGGCGGTGCGGCCATCGGCACGGCCTGCGCCAGCCCATCCAGCCCCGCTGCCGGGCGCGGGCCGCGCAATGCCGCGCGTTCCAGCAGGCGCGTCGCGGCCAGCCATTCCGAGCGATCCCACCCGCCGGCGCAGAGCGGGTGCTTCAGCACCGAGAGCAGCGGCACCGGCGCGAAATCGCTCGCCACCATCGCCGCCACCAGCCGCAGGAAGGCGCCCTGCTCGGTCATTGAGAGCGGTTGGCCCGCGCTGTCCTCGGCGGCGATGCCGTGGCGGGCGAGTGCCGCCATGGTGCGCCGCGCGAGGTCACGGTCCGGCGTGACGAGCGCGGCGCGCGCGCCGGGCTGTTCCAGCGCCTCGCGCAGCAATAGCGCGATGGCGCGCGCCTCGTGTTCGGCATCGGGGGCGGTGGCGGCCGACAGCCCCGCCAGGGCAGGCGCCCAGTGGTCAGGCCGGCGCGATTGCCATGCGGGGAGCGCGGCTGCAGGACGCAGCGCCTGGCCCAGCAGGGCGGCGCGCGGCGGGGCTTCGGGGGTGGTTGTCCAGGGCGGGAATTGCAACCGTGTCTCAGCCATCAGGCGCAGCAACCGGCGCTGGCCCTGGAAGGGGTGGGTGGGGGCGGCGTCCAGCGCATCGGGCGCGAGTTCGGCGGTGGCGGCATCCTCGGCGTGCAGCACCACAAAGCCCTGCGGCAAGTGCTGCGCGATGACGCGCAGCAGGCGCGCGGCGGCAGGCACCGTGCCGCCTGTGCCGATGCCGGCGGCGACCACCATCTCGGGCGGTGGCGCGGCCTCCCAGGCATCGGCCTGAGTGGACAGCGCGAGCACGCGGCGCAACCCGATATCGAGCAATTCGCGGTCTTCCAGCCAGCCCTGCCAGGCCTCCGCCACGCCGCGCAGGAAGGCGGTGGTGACCTGCCAATGGATCGCAAGTTCGCCCTTCACCAGCCCTTCCAGCTTTTCGAGCCAGGCTGCCTGCAGCCGCGCGGGTTGGCGCAGCAAGGTGGCGTCGGCTTCTTCCAGCGCGATCTCGTCGAACAGTGTCGCCAATTCGCCGGCGAGGCCCCAGGCCTGTTCCGGTGTGGGCGGCCCGCCGCGTGAGGGCGGCAGGCGCATCGCCATCTCTGCCAGCACCGCCTGGCGGCGCAAGGGTGCTACGGCCGGCGGCAATTCGAGCAGCGCGGGCAGGGCGAGTTCGTCGGCATCCTCGGTGGAGAGGCCCGCGAGTGCGCGCATGCGCGGCAGCAGCGCGGCCCCTTCCTCGGACGGCATGAAGGCGGCGCGCAGGGCACGCGCTGAACGCCGCGTGGGCAGCAGGATGGTGGCGCGCGCCAGCGCGTCGGGCGCGGGCAGGCGTTCGCGGATGCCCTGCGCGAGCGCGGGCAGGAAGGCGATGCCGGGCGGGATGGCGTGGATGCGCAAGGCGGCTGGCGTCAGGACAGGAACATGGCCGCCGTATGGTATCGCAGCCGGGCCGCCACCGGTATCCGATTCGCTGGCTTGGCGCGCCGGCGCGAAGCGGGCTTGGTCGCTACCGCGACGGGGGCTTGGTCGCTACCGCGACGGGGGCCAGACTGCGCGCATGCAAGATCTGATCCGCCTGACCGCCACCGAAGCCGCGCGTGCGCTGGCGCGGCGCGAGGTCTCGCCGCTGGAACTGGTCGATGCCGCGGCCGCGCGCATCGCGGAGGTGGAGCCCGCCGTAAACGCCCTGCCCACCCTCTGCCTGGATCGCGCGCGCGAGCATGCGCAACGCCTGATGCGTGGCGAGGGGCGCGAGATGGAAGGTGCCCCCGGCTGGCTCGGCGGGCTGCCAGTGTCGATCAAGGACCTGACCGATGTGGCGGGCGTGCGCACCACCTATGGCTCGCCCATGTTCCGCGACCATGTGCCTGCCGCCTCCCACCCCGTGGTGCAGCGGATCGAGGCGCATGGCGGCATCGTCATCGGCAAATCCAACACGCCGGAATTCGGCGCCGGCGGTTCCACCTTCAACGAGGTGTTCGGCCGCACGCGCAACCCTTGGAACACATCGCTGACCTGCGGCGGCAGCACCGGCGGTGGCGCGGTGTCGGTTGCCACCGGCGAGGCCTGGCTGGCGCAGGGCACCGACCACGCCGGCAGCCTGCGCCGGCCGGGCACCTATTGTTCCGTGGTGGGGCTGCGGCCTTCGGTCGGCCGCGTCACGCGCGGCGCGCCCAACAACCTGCATTCGCCGCTTTCGGTGCAGGGGCCGATGGCGCGCAACATCCCCGACCTGGCGCTGTTCCTGGATGCCATGGCCGGCTGGTGTGCGCTGGACCCGCTGACCTATGACGCGCCCGCCACGCCCTATGCCGAAGCGGTGGCGCAGGCGCGGCCGCCCGCGCGCGTGGGCTTCACGCTGGACTATAATGGCGCCCTGCCGCTGGACCGCGAGACGCGCGCCATCTGCGAGGCCGCGATCCGACGCCTGGCGGAACTCGGCTGCGAGGTGGAGGAGATGTCCCCCGATCTCGGCACGCTGCCCGAGGCGATGCTGGTGCTGCGCAGCCAGCATTTCGTGGTGGATCGCGAGATCCAACTGCGCGAGCAGCGCGAGCATCTCAAGCCCGACATCATCTGGAACACCGAACGCGGGCTTGCCGCGACACCCAGCCAGCTGGCCTGGGCAGAGCGCGAACGCGCCGCCTTCCACCGCCGGATGGTGGCCGTGTTTGCGCGCTGCGATGTGTTCGTCACACCCAGCGCGCCGACGCCTGCCTTCGATGTGATGCTGCGCGCGCCGGAGAGCATCGCTGGCCAGAAGCTTGCGAACTACATGGGCGGGTCGATGCTGAACGCGGCGATGACCATGGCGGCCTGCCCCTCGGTCGCGCTGCCCTGCGGCTTCGATCAGTACGGCCGCCCGGTGGGGTTGCAGGTGAGCGCACCGCCGCGTCGGGATGACCGCGCCTTGGCTGCGGCCGCGGTGTTCGAGACGCTGTTCACGTTGGATCGGTTGCTGCCGGTCGATCCCAGTTCGGGGACGGTGCCGCCTTGCGAGAACGCCTAGCCTGCCAATTCGCGCGACCGTGCTGTCGCGGCGGCGATCGCGCGCTGCATCGTGTCCGGCCAGGCGGCAGGTTCCATCAGCACCGCCAGGGCACGCTCGGTCGTGCCCTTGGGGCTGGTGACATTGCGGCGCAGCGTCGCCGCATCCTCGGTGCTGGCGCCGAGCAATGCGCCAGAACCGGCTACGGTGGCGCGCGCCATGCGCCGCGCCAGATCGGGCGGCAGGCCCTGCGAAATGGCCGCCGCTTCCATCACTTCCGCCAGCAGGAAGACATAAGCGGGCCCGCCGCCCGAGACGGCGGTGACGGGGTCGATCAACCCCTCATCCTCGACCCAGGCGGACTCGCCGATCGCGCCCAGCAGACGGTCGGTCAGCGCGCGCTGTTCGGCCGAAACGCCCGCACCCGCGAAGGCAACCGTGAAGCCCTGGCGCACGGCGGCCGGGGTGTTGGGCATCGCGCGCACCACGCGCGCGGCATCGCCCAGCATGGCGCGCATGCCGGCCACCGTGCGGCCGGCCATGATAGAGATGAAGACGGGTGCTGTGGCGGTGAAATGCGCCAGCGCAGGCAGCACATTTGCTGCCTCCTGCGGCTTCACGGCCAGGATGAGGGCCGCAGGCGCGAAGCCCGTGGGAATCTCGGCCAGGCTGCGCACGACGCGCACACGGCCTGCAAAAGCATCGGCGCCATGTGGTTCGACCACGACGCTGTCGGGTGAGAGGCCCTGCTCCAGCCAGCCAGCCAGCATGGCGCCGCCCATCTTGCCGCAGCCGATGAGAAGCAGCGGGGGAAGGCTCATGCCTGTTTCCTCTCGATCAGTCCGCGGCGGATCTTGCGGCCGCGGCGGATGCGGTCCTCGATGAAATCGGCCTGGCCGTAGCGGACGGCGCGGGCCAGCGCGTGGCTGTCCTCGGTGAAGCGGGCCAGCATTTCCAGCAGCGCCTCACGGTTGTTGAGGAACACATCCCGCCACATCGCGACATCGGAGGCCGCGATCCGGGTGAAATCCCGGAAGCCGGAGGCTGCGAATTTCAGCACCGCCTCGCGCGTTTCCTCGGCCAAGTCGTCTGCCGTGCCGCAGATGGTGAAGGCGATCAAATGCGGCAGGTGCGAGACCATGGCCACGACCTTGTCATGCGTCGCGGGATCCATGGTCTCGACCATGCTGCCGGCTGCTTCCCACAGCGCGCGCACTTTCGCGACCGCTGATGCGTCAGTGCCGGGCAGCGGCGTCATGATGCAGTAGCGGCCTTCAAAGAGGCTCGGGAAGCCTGCATCGGGGCCGCTGAATTCGGTACCTGCCATCGGGTGCGCGGGCACGAAATGCACGCCGGCTGGAAGATGCGGCAGCACATCGCGCACTACGCTGCCCTTGGTGCTGCCGGCATCAGTCAGCACCGCACCTGGTGCCATGTGCGGACCGATGCGCGACATGACGCCGGCATAGGCGCCGACCGGGATGCACAGCACCACGCCATCGGCGCCCTGCACGGCTTCCTCAGGCGTATCGGCCACGCTGTCGGCGAAGCCCAATTCGCGCACACGGGCGCGGCTGGCCTCCGTGTTCGCGGTGGTGACCACATGCCGCGCGACACCGCCATGCGCGCGCGCCATGCGCGCGATGGAGCCGCCGATCAGGCCGGGGCCGATGATGCAGAGGCGCTCGAACAGGAAGCCTTGCGTGTTCACACCGCGCCGCCCGCGCGCCAGGCGGCATCGGCCTGGAGCGCATCGGTCACGAGCTGGCACTCCTCGGCGGTGCCGATGGTGATGCGCAGGCAATGCGGCAGGTCATAGGCGCCCATGGCGCGCACGATCAGCCCGCGGCCGCGGAGTGCGGCATCAGCCGCCTTGGCACGCTCAGCCGTGGCGAAATCGGCCAGGATGAAATTACCGTGGCTCGGCCAGACCTTCACGCCCATGGCTTCCAGCGCCCCCCCAAGCTTGCCGCGCCATTCCGCGTTGTGCGCGACCGAACGCTCCACCCAGCCGGGGTCGGCCAGGGCAGCGACGGCCGCGGCCTGGGCGGGCAGGTTCACGTTGAAGGGGCCGCGCACGCGGTTGACGATGTCGGCGATATTGGTGGGCAAATAGGCCCAACCTACGCGCAAGCCCCCCATGCCGAAGATCTTGCTGAAAGTGCGTGTCATGACGGTATTGGTGCCGGCATCGACCAGCGTGGCGCCCGCGTCGTAATCGGCGTCCGTCACGTATTCGGCATAGGCCGCATCCAGCACCAGCAGCACATCGTCACGCAGGCCGGCGCGTAGGCGCTGCACCTCCGCGCGTGGCAGCAGCGCGCCGGTCGGGTTATTGGGGTTGGCCAGGCACACGAGCTTGGTTCGCGGTCCGACGGCGGCCAGCATGGCATCCACATCGGCCAGCAGGTCGCGCTCGGGCACCTTGATGACCTGGCAGCCGGCGTACCGGCCGGTGATGTCGTACATCACGAAGCCATGCGCCGACATCACCAGTTCCGTGCCTTCGCCGCCGAAGGCCATGATCAGGTGCAGCAGCAATTCATCGCTGCCCGCGCCGCAGATGATGCGCGCGGGGTCGAGGCCGAAGCGCCCGCCGATCGCCTCGCGCAGTTTGGTGCTGCCGCCATCGGGGTAGCGGTGCAGTTCGGTGGCCGTGGTGATGAAGGCCTGCATGGCGGCGGGTGGTGGGCCGAAGGCGCCCTCGTTCGAGGACAGCTTGATGATGCGGTTCACGCCCGGAACCTTGGATTCTCCGGGCGCATAAGCCTCGATCGACAGGATCGAGGGGCGGGCAAGCGGGGCGCTCATGGCAGGTTTCCTCTGATCGGGCAGGCATAGCCGCCCAGGATGCGGGTGCGCGGGAAGGGCAGGGCGGGCGGCGTCAGGTGCAGCCCGTCCAGCTCCAGCAGGAAGCGCGACAGGCCCGGCGCGCGGCGCACCAGGATGGCGCGGGCGGTGATGCCCAAGCCGGCCAGTGCGCGCACCGGCGCGTCGCGCGGGGTGTCGGGCAGGGCCTCCACCAGCAGCAGCGTGCGATCGTCGCCGGAAGCGTCGGGCGCGCCGGGTGCAACCAGCAGCGCGTCCGTGTCGCTACGCCGATCCGCATAGACAGGCAGGCGCGCGATGACCGATAGCTGCGGCGCATCCAGTGCCGGCCACCATTCGGCGTCCGGTGTGTCGGAATCCTGCGGGAAGGGCAGGACGGCGGCGTTGCATTCGCCGCCGGTGACCGCGGCCAGCGCGCCGGCGGGGGTGGCGAAGCCGCGCGTTGTGGTGAGCAGGCCGAAATGTTCGGTGGCCAGGCGCGGTGTGGCAGCATCTCGTGTGTGGACCGCGAGTTGGAAGGGGCCTTGCTGGCGCACAGAAGCCATCAGCATTTCGCGCCAGAAGCGCACCAGCGCGGTGCGCGGCAGCGGGCCCTGATGGCGCGACAGCAGCCGACGCAGGATGGCGGCCTCGCGGCCAGGGCGCAGCGTGCCGCCGCCGGCCTTGGCGCGGCTGGCCGCCAGGCCCGCCACCACCTCGGCGCGGCGCATCAGCAGGTCGTGCAGGGCATCGTCGATCGCATCAAGCTGCGCGCGGACGGAATTGAGAGTGTCCATGTACGTGCAGCAATACCGGGGCCGGGGCCAAGGTTGAAGCCCCGGGCGGCGCGGCGTATCTGCGGGGCATGTCTGTGATCCAGCCCTTCGTGGAGGTCGAACACCAGCGAGCCGTCTTCCCGGACGGATTGCTGTTGGATTGCGGCGTGCACCTGGCGCCGGTGAATGTGGCGTATCGCACCTATGGCACGCTGAACGCAGCCCGCAGCAATGCTGTGCTGGTCTGTCACGCACTGACCATGGACCAGTATCTGGCCGAGACACACCCGCTGACCGGCAAGCCTGGCGGCTGGGAATTGCTGGTGGGCCCTGGCCTGCCGCTGGATACCGACCGCTTCTTCGTGGTCTGCGCCAATGTGCTGGGCGGCTGCATGGGCAGTACCGGCCCGCGTGACCTGCGCGAGGATGGCACGCCCTGGGCCACGGAATTTCCCTCCATCACCATCCGCGACATGGTGCGGGCGCAGAAGCTGCTGGTGGAGCATTTGGGGATTGCGCGGCTGCTTGCGGTGGTGGGCGGCAGCATGGGCGGCATGCAGGTGCTGGAATGGGCTGCGACCTTCCCGGAGGCGGTTTTCGCGGCCGCACCGATCGCCTGTGCGAGCCACCACTCGGCGCAGAACATCGCCTTCCATGAGGTGGGGCGTGCCGCGATCCATTCGGACCCCGACTACCGCGCCGGGCAATATGCGGCACATGGCGTGATCCCGGCGCAGGGGCTGGGCGTGGCGCGGATGGTGGCGCATATCACCTACCTGTCGGAGGAGGCGCTGACGCGGAAGTTCGGGCGGCGGTTGCGCGGCGCCAATGCCGTGACCTTCCTCGAGGACGTGTTCGAGGTGGAAAGCTATCTGCGGCACCAGGGGTCGAGCTTCGTGCGCCGCTTCGATGCCAACAGCTACCTGACCATCACGCGGGCGATGGATTACTTCGACTTGGCGGCCGAGTATGGCGGCGAGTTGCGCAATGCCTTCGCCGGGAAGGAAACGCGGTTCTTCGTGTGCTCCTTCAGCAGCGATTGGCTGTTTCCGACCAGCGAAAGCCGGCGCCTGGTGCAGGCGATGAATGCGGCCGCCGCGCGGGTGAGCTTCGTGGAGATCAAGTCCGACAAGGGGCATGATGCCTTCCTGCTGGACGAGCCGGAGTTTCATCAGGCGCTGGGCGGCTTCGTGGCCGGGGCGGCGCGGGCGCTGGGCGTGTAGGGGCGTTGCGCCGCGCGTAAGGGGCGGGTAAGAGCGGCGCCCGAGGACAGGTGGCGGAGTGGTCGATCGCGTCGGTCTCGAAAACCGAAGTAGGTGCAAGCCTACCGTGGGTTCGAATCCCACCCTGTCCGCCAGTGCCCATGCGAGCCGTGCTCTCCGCCTGACCGACCGCTGCGCTGATTGGCAGGTTTCCTGGGGTTTCTGAGGCAGACCTGTTGACTGGCCGGACCCGGAGAAGCCCGAAAATCGCTCTCCGGAGGCCAATTCTCTCCGGACCTGCGATCGTGTCCCCTGGCGTGGTGTAGAACCGCGTTGATCCCTGGCGGGTTGAGCCGCCGTATCAGGCTGCCACTGCTGGCAGGCTGACGGCGGGATTGTCGCTGATGCTGCTGATGGTTTCCAGCGTCATGTAGCGTGCCC
>JAPLOK010000163.1 GCA_026400775.1 Alphaproteobacteria bacterium
GGCGGCGCAGACGCGCGCGGATATCGAGCGCATCGTGGAACGCATGCGGACCAACCCGGCACTGCGTGGCGCGACGGTGGACCTCGCCTTCCGCGGCTTCATGGCCGAGCCTTGCGTCTTCGACCAATCCGCCGAGATCGCGCAGCTCTCGCGCCGCGCCTGGGCGGAGGCGACGGGCGGCAGCTTGCGCGACTATCCTGCCACGGGCCTCACGGATGGCAGGCATTTCGTGCTGCACCAGAACACGCCGGTCGCGGTGTTCGGGCCGGATGCGGTGGATATCCATGGCATCGACGAAAACGTGGGTGTCGAGAGCATTCATGGCTGCACGCGGGCGATCGCGCTGGCCATGGCGGAATGGTGTGGAGTCGAGCGCGCATGACGAACTTGCCCCTCTCCGGCGCGCGGCTGTGGGACAGCCTGATGGAGATGGCGCGCATCGGCGCCACCGCGAAGGGCGGCTGCAACCGTCAGGCCTTGACCGAACTGGACCGCGAGGGCCGCGCGCTGCTCGCCCGCTGGGCCGCCGATGCCGGCTGCTCGCTGCAAGTGGATGTCTTCGGCAACATGATCCTGCGGCGCGAGGGCACCGACCCCACGCGCGCCCCCGTCGCCTTCGGCAGCCATCTGGACACCCAGCCGACGGGCGGGAAGTTCGACGGCGTGCTGGGCGTGCTGGCCGGGTTGGAAATCATGCGCGCGCTCGCCGAATCCGGCACCCGCACGGCAGCACCCCTGCTGCTGGTGAACTGGACCAATGAGGAAGGCGCGCGCTTCTCGCCCCCCATGATGGGCAGCGGTGCCGCCATGGGCATCTTCACACCCGAACAGGTGCTGGACACGCGCGATGCCGAGGGCACGCGCTTCGGCGATGCGATGGACGCGATCGGCGCGCGCGGCACCACCCCGCCCGATTGGGTGCGCGGCTGCGCGGCCTATCTCGAACTGCATATCGAGCAGGGCAAGCTGCTGGAGGATGGCGGCCACGAACTCGGCGTCGTCACGCATGCGCTGACGCAACGCTGGTACGAAGTGACCGTGACCGGCGAGGAAGCGCATGGCGGCAGCCCCATGGCCGGCAGGCGCGACGCCATGATGGGTGCGGCGCAACTCATCGCCGCGCTGGAGGATATCGCGCTGCAAACCCTGGCACCGGATGGCGAGCCTGGTCGCGCGACCGTGGGGCAGATCCGCGTGCATCCCGCCTCGCGCAATGTCGCACCTGGTGAAGTTTGGTTCAGCATCGATACACGCCATGCCGATCTGGCCGCACTCGATGCGATGGGGGCCGCGCTGCGCGAGGAGGCCGCGTGCATCGCCGCCGCCCGGGGCTTGCGCATCGACGTCACCGATTTCTGGTTCAGCCCGCCCACGCCCTTCGATGCGACGCTGATCGCCCGCTGCGAGGCCGCGGCCACCGCGCGCGGCCTGCGCTGGCGGCGCATCCCCACCGGCATCGGACATGATGCGGTGTATGTCGCACGCGGCGTGCCGACCGTGATGCTGTTCACCCCCTGCCATGGCGGGGTCTCGCACAATGAGGCCGAGAGCATCACGCCCGAATGGGCCGAAGCCGGGCTGAAGGTGCTGGCGGATGCGGTGCTCGCCACCGCCACATGACGCCCATCCTGCACACCGATCGCCTGGTGCTGCGCGAATTCCAGGCCGATGACTTCGAGCCCTACGCCGCCTTCTGGCAGTCCGAAGCCTCGCGCATGATCGGCGGCCCCTGCAGCCGCGCCGATGCCTGGCGGCGCATGGCGATGTATGCCGGCCACCGGGTGCTGCGCGGCTATGGCATCTGGGCGGTCGCACCGCGCGCGGGCGGGCCGATCATCGGCCAGGCCGGGCTGTGGTTCCCCGAGGCCTGGCCGGAGCCCGAGATCCACTGGGCGATCTTCCCCGCGCATCAGGGCCAGGGCTTCGCCACCGAAGCCGCCCGCGAAATCCGCCGCCATGCGCGCGACGAACTGGGCTTCACGCGGCTGGTCAGCTGCATCGAGCCGGCCAACACGGCTTCGGTGAAGCTGGCGCTGCGGCTGGGCGCGGTGCGCGAGGGCAGCGCCAGCTTGCCGCCGCGCGTCATGGATATCTACCGTCACGATATGGGGTTCTGAACCATGCGCATCGCCATCGGCGGCTTTCTGCACGAAAGCCATTCCTTCGCGCCTCGCCCCACCGGCTATCGGGAATTCATCGAGACCGGCGGCTTCCCCACGCTGCAATGGCCCGAGACGATGCTCGCCGCGCTGCGCGGCATCTCCGTCCCCGCCGCCGGCGCCATCGCCGAAGCGGAGAAGGCGGGTGCCACCATCGCGCCCCTGGGCTGGGCCTTCGCCAACCCCGCCGGCCCCGTCACGCGCGAAGCCTTCGAGCGCATCGCCGGCATGATCCTGGGCGCACTCTCCCGCGCGATGACACCAGGCGCGCATTCGCGCGCGGGGCCCATCGATGGCGTCTACCTGGATTTGCACGGCGCCATGGTCAGCGATGACTTCCCCGATGCCGAGGGCGAACTCCTCCGCCGCGTCCGCGCCGTGATCGGGCCGCACATCCCGCTGACCGCGAGCCTGGACCCGCATGCCAACATGACCCGCGCCATGGTGGACCACGCCGACGCGCTGGTCCCCTTCCGCACCTATCCGCATGTGGACATGCCGGCCGCCGGTGCGCGCGCCATGGCGTTGCTGCTGCGGCGGGTGGCCGGCGAACCCGCCTGGCCCAAGGCTTTCCGAGAGCTCGACTTCCTGATCCCGATCACCAGCCAATGCACCATGGCCGAACCCATGGCGGGCGTGATGGAAGCGCGCGCCAGGCTGGCCGAAGGGCTCGCCGAACTCGGCTATTGCTTCGGCTTTCCCTATTGCGACTTCCCCGGCTGCGGCCAGGCGATCGCCGGTTTCGGGCCGGGCGCCGAGGCCGCGGTGGATGCGCTGGCCGCCGAAATCGCGTCCCGCGAAGGGGCCTTCATGGGTGGCGTGATGCACGCGGCCGAAGCCGTGGCGGAGGCGCGGCGCCTGGCCGCCAGCGCCAACAAGCCCGTGGTCATCGCCGACACCCAGGACAATCCTGGTGGCGGCGGTCATGGCGACACCACCGGGCTGCTGGCCGAACTCATCGCGCAGGGCGCGCAGGGCGCGGTGCTGGCCATCATGAACGATGACGAGAGCGCCGCCGCCTGCCACGCCGCGGGCGTGGGTGCCACGCTGGCGCTGAACCTCGGCGGGCGCAGCGATGGCGCGCCGCTGGCGGTCACCGCCACGGTGGAGAACCTCACCGATGGGCGCTTCACGCTGACCGGCCCGATGGGGCGCGGCAACCCGGCCGATCTCGGGCCTTGTGCCTTGATCCGCGTGGCGCCGGGGGTGCGGGCGGTGGTGGTCTCGCGCAAGATGCAGGCGCATGACCAGGCGGTCTTCACACAGATGGGGGTGGAGCCCGCGGCGCAGCGGATCCTGGCGGTGAAATCCTCGGTGCATTTCCGCGCCGATTTCGGGCCGATCGCGGCGGCGGTGCTCGTCGCCGCCGCCCCCGGCCCGGTGGTGGCCGACCCCGCCACCCTGCCGTTTACCGCGCTGCGCCCCGGGCTGCGGTTGCGCCCCGGCGACAACCGGCGGTTCTGATGTACGCCTATGCCACGCTGGGTGCGGCCGATTTCGACCGCGCCTGCGCCTTCTATGACGCGACGCTGGCCCCTTTGGGCATCCGGCGCGACAACAGCTGGGCGGAAGGCGGCTGGGCGCGGTATCGCCACCCTGATGGCGGCCCTGCCTTCTATGTTGCCCGACCCTTCGACGGGCAGGCGCCCGGCGTGGGCAATGGCAGCATGCTGGCCTTCTCGGCGCCCGATGAAGCGACGCTGCGCGCGGTGCATGCGGCCGGCCTGGCCGCGGGCGGCACCGATGAAGGCGCCCCCGGCCCCAGGCCGCATTATGGTGGTTTCTGCTTTGCCTATCTGCGCGACCCGGAGGGCCACAAGCTCTGCATCACGGTGGGCTATCCCTTCACGGAACTGCCGTGAGGGGAAAGGCCGGGCGGCGCCAGGGCCACCCGGCTTGTCGGTCAGACGTTGATGACTTTCCAGGCCACATGGCCCACCACGCCGACGAGGGCGAAGGCGCAGCCCAGCAGGACGACACGAAGGCCCATCAGGACCATGCCTCCGCCGATATCTCCGGAGGGACGGGCTTCTGGCTGGCTGGTGCGGCGGGCGGATTGACGAATGGCGGTCATGTTCTCTCCTGGCAGGTTGTAAACGACTACTGTCTCTGCCCCATCTGCCACCGGAGGTTATAGTTTTGTCTTGGGATCGCAAGTTTGATTGCATAACAGTATCGTGAGTTCTCGCAAAACAGGCAGCCGCCCTGCCAACCCTCTGATTATTGGTGTGATTTTTTCCTCCATCGCAGACAGGAACCACAACCATTGATTGCAGAGACTGTATCTGGACATGAAAAAGGGGCCTTTCGGCCCCTGGTTCACTGTCCATCCTCGGCGCCGGCCTCAGCCAGCGATCACTTTCCAGGCCACATGGCCCAGCACGCCCACCAGGGCGATGGCGCAACCCACCAGCACCACCCGCAATCCGGTCAAGAAAACATCGTCTTGCGGAACGGGCGCCACCGGTTCGTCGCGGCGCGCAGGCCTGCGGGCGCGAGTTTGCGAAGCACTCATGAAACCTCCTGCTCTGGGCCTTGGCCGGTCCCTTTTGCCCTGCGCGGATACATAGAGGAGACAGCGCGGCAGCACAACCAAATTCATCACAAATGATATTAATTTCTGGCCTTGTCTCGAAATTTGGATGCGCGTCGCTCGCCATTAGTCGATGCTCAAATTCAACCGGCGAACCCATTCCCGCTCGAACGCAGCGCGCTCCGCGGCAAAGCTGCGATAGGCGGCAGGGCCCAGATATTCGTCGGGCAGGTCCCATTGGGTGATGATCCGCCGGCTCACCTCATCCTCCAGCCCCTTCTTGAAGCTGCGATGGATGGTCTCGACCGGTGACCGACATGCCATAGCCCAGGTCGCGCAGGGTCGGCACATCGGGGAAGGCGGGCAGGCGCGTCGGCGTCCAGACGCTCAGCATCCGCAAGCGGCCGGCCAGTGCCGGTTCGCGCCAGGTCTGCGCATCGCAGACCGCATCGATCTGCCCGCCCAACAGCGCCGTCACACCCTCCTGGCTGCCGCGGAACGGCACATGGGTCATCTCCACGCCCTCGCGCTGAAGAATCACCTCCATCGAGATGTGGTTCGTGGTCGCGATGCCGCTGGTGGAATAGGTTAGCCGGCCGGGATTGCGGCGGGCATGGTCCATCCATTCGCGCCAGGTCCGCCAGGGGCTGTCGGCGCGCACCGCGGTGCCGAAGACGAAGCCCGTCACCTGCATGATATAGGTGAAGTCCTCCACCGGGTCCCAGGTGCGCTCGCGCGTGAGGAAGGGGTGGCGGATGATCGAGAGGTGGTGATGCGCCAGCGTGTAGCCATCCGGCCGCGCCTGCTGCGTCAGATGGATCGCGGCCCGGGTGCCGCGGGCGCCGGGCATGTTCTCGATGATGAAGGGCTGGCCCAGATCCTGCTGCATCACCTCGAACACACGGCGATGCAGCGCATCCAAGGACCCACCGGGTGGCCAGGGGATCAAGAAGCGCACCGGGCGGTTGGGGTAGCGGGCCTGGCCGAAGGCGGGGGTGGCGAGGAGAGGCAGCGCAAGGAGGGTGCGACGATCCATGGCGGCTACTCCATCCGGATGCCCAGGCGTGTGATCAGCGCCTGTTCAAGGGCCGCGCGCTCGCGCACGAAATTGGTGAAGCCCGCACTGTCCAGATAGACCAGCGGCATGTCGAATTGCGCCCGCACGCGCTCATTCTCGGGGCTGTGCAGCGCATCCTTGAAGGCGTCATGCAGCACGCGGACGATGCCAGCATCCATCCCAGGCGGGCCTGACAGGCCGTAATTGGAGGTGACGGTCATGTCGTAGCCCAGCTCGCGCAGCGTCGGCACATTGGGGAAGCGCCGCGCGCGTTCGGCCGACCACACGCAGAGCAGGCGCATCTGCCCCGCTTCGACCTGCGGCGCCCAGGTGGAGCTGTCGGCGATCATGTTGACCTGGCCGTTCAGCACCGGCGCGATCGCCTCGTTGGAGCCGCGGAAGGGCACGTGGAGCAACTCCACGCGCTCGCGCTCCATGATGGTCTCCATCGCCAGGTGGTTGGTGGTGGCGACACCCGAGGTGGCGAAGCTGATCGCACTGGGGCGGCGGCGCGCATCCTCGATCATCTCGCGGAAATCGCGCCATGGCGCATCGGCGCGCACCGCGACCCCGAACAGCCAGCCGGTCAGGCCGATGATGTGGGTGAAGTCGCGCACCGCATCCCATTGCGGCTGGCGCACCAGGAAGGGGCGGCGGATGACGCTGAAATGCATCTGGCCGACGGTCAGGCCATCGGGCCGCGCCTCGCGCGCCAGATGCACTGCGTGCAGCGTGCCGCCGGCGCCGCCGCGGTTTTCCACCACCACAGGCTGGCCCAGCGCGCGGGTCACGTGTTCGGTCAGCGCGCGCATCTGCGCATCCGCGCTGCCGCCGGCGGGCCAGGGGATGATCATGCGGATCGGCCGGTCGGGCCGCCAGGCGGGCTGGGCCAGCGCGGGCGCGGCAAGCAGCCCCGCGGGCAGCGCAAACAGGGTGCGGCGTGCGGTCATGATGGTTCCTCCCTTTTGTTGAGAGTATTGGGCCATGCCGCGCGGGGGTTGCCAAGCTTTCATGTGGCCACGCCGGTGCCGGGCACTATCTCAAGGCCAGGGAACATCATTTCCGGCGCCATCCACCAGCTGATGCGGCGGCCGGTGGCCAGGCCCCAGAGCATGCGCACCACGCCGATGAGGCAGCCTTTCTCCCGCCATCGGCCCTTCTGGTGCAGCATCTCGACCATGCGCGGGAACCAGACCTCCATGGAGTAATCCCACACCACCGGGTCGGGCAGTAACCAGGAGGGGGCGGGGAGCGCGGAATCCATGCCCAGGCGGCGCGCCAGCATATATCCCTTGATTCCCATGATGCGCCGCGCCCGGCGAAATGCCTTGCACACCCACCAGACAATGGCCGGGGAGACCTTGTTATGTCGGCTTGCGACAAATTTCAGAAGCTGCTCCCAGGCGCGCTTATGCGTCCAGCGCACGAACAGCCGGTGGATCGTCTGCCACTTGCCGAACACCGCCGGCAATTCGCGCCAGGGCTTGTCGGAACAGGCCGCGTGGAAGCAGGCATCGAGCGCCGTGCGCGGGCAGGCCAAA
>JAPLOK010000378.1 GCA_026400775.1 Alphaproteobacteria bacterium
CGCCCGAGATGCGCGTGTATTACGACCGTGACGCCGATGTGAACCTGATCAAGGCCAAGAAGGTCGCGGTCATCGGTTTCGGCTCCCAGGGCCATGCCCATGCCATGAACATGCGCGATTCCGGCGTGCCGGATGTCGTGCTCGGCCTGCGCCCCGGCGCGTCCTGGGGGAAGGCTGAAGCCGCCGGCTTCAAGGTGATGTCGCCGGCCGATGCGGCGGCCTGGGCCGATGTGGTGATGATCCTGACGCCCGATGAACTCCAGGGCGACCTCTACCGGGACCACCTGCACGCCAACCTCAAGCCCGGTGCCGCCATCGCCTTCGCGCATGGCCTGAACGTGCATTTCAGCCTGATCGAGCCGCGCACGGATATCGACGTGTTCATGATCGCGCCCAAGGGCCCCGGCCACACGGTGCGCGGTGAATACCAGAAGGGCGGCGGCGTGCCCTGCCTGGTGGCGGTGCACCAGAACCCCTCGGGCAATGCGCTGGAAATCGCGCTGTCCTATGCCTCGGCGGTGGGCGGCGGCCGTGCGGGCATCATCGAGACCACCTTCAAGGAAGAATGCGAGACCGACCTGTTCGGCGAACAGGCCGTGCTCTGCGGCGGCTTGGTGGAACTGATCAAGGCTGGCTACGAAACCCTGGTCGAGGCCGGCTATGCGCCGGAAATGGCCTATTTCGAATGCCTGCATGAAGTGAAGCTGATCGTGGACCTGATCTACGAAGGCGGCATCGCGAACATGGACTAGCCGAATACGGCCAGTACGTCACCGGCCCGCGCATCATCACGGCCGAGACCAAGGCCGAGATGAAGAAGGTGCTGGAGGACATCCAGACCGGCCGCTTCGCGCGCGACTGGATGCTGGAAAACAAGGTCAACCAGGCGAGCTTCAAGGCCATCCGCCGCCGCAATGCCGAACACCCGATCGAGGCTGTGGGCGAAAAGCTGCGTGCGATGATGCCCTGGATCCGCAAGAACGCCCTGGTGGACAAGGCGAAGAACTGAGCCTGTTCGGGGCGCGGCTTCCACCGCGCCTCAACGCTCTGGGCGGTGCAGCAGCCACAGGCTGCCGCCGCCGCCCGCGGACCGGCCGCGCATCAGCGCATCCAACCCCGCGGGGTTGTGTACGGCGTGCCATTCGGTCGCGTACAGCACCGAAATCCGCCGGTTGCCGATCAATGCCTGCATGAGCGCGTGGGCGTCCATGCCATGCTGTCCCGGCGGGAACTCGCCAGTCAGCAGTGGCAGGCCATGCAGATGCACATGGAGCCCGGCGGCGCAGGCCGGCAGCAGGCGCTGCAATATGTCCAGCGCCGCCGCCGCGCCCAGTCCGGGATTGACCACCACCATGTCGCCGGTCGTGACGCGCCCGGCGAGCCAGGTGCCGGTGATGGCCGTAACCGGTTCGGCGAGCTGCTCCACCTCGGGCAGGGACGACGCGACATCGGCCACCTGCAGCAACCGGCCCTGGCCATTGGCCTGCAAGGCGGCCAGCGCGAAGGGCGTGCCATCGCCGCTGCCGAATTCGATCACCTGGCGTGGGCGATAGCGGCGCACCATGGCGAAATAGGCCATGGCGTCGGCCGGGCTGAAGGCACCGCTGGCGGGTGGCTGCTCCGGCGCGTCATAGGCCTGCATGGCCAGTTCGATCGCGAAGGTTTTCAGCGCGCTCTCGGCGGGCAGCAGCTGGCGCAGCGCGTCTTTGGGGATGGCGACGGGGTCTGGCGCTTCGGCGGGTGGTGGTTCCGGCGCGCTGGGCCGGGCGGCGTCGTCGGCAGGCGCGGGTGCTGCTGGCGCCGCTTCGGCGAGGGGCGGTTCCGGCGGGCTGGGTGGGGCTGCGTCTTCGGCAGGCGCTGGTGCGGGGGGCACCGCTTCGGCGGGTGGCGGTTCCGGCGCGCTGGGCGGGGTGGCGTCCTCGGCAGGCGCGGGTGCGGTTGGCGCCATCTCGGCAACTAGCGGTTCCAGGGGCGGCGGTTCACTCGCCATAGAAGGCGCGTTGCTCATCGCCGGCCATTCAAAGACGGCCTGCGCGCCATGCCGTTCCGGCAGGATGACGGACCCGCCGGGGATGACCGCGCCGTTTCGCGCATCATGGATGCTCGCCGCGCCCGGCTTCCAGGGCTGTTCCGGCAACAGGTCATGCAGTGTGAAGCCGAACGACCCGTCACCCAGGCCGGCTTGCACAAGATCGGCGCGTGGCTCGTCGGCGATGGCCGCGGCGATCAACTGGCC
>JAPLOK010000175.1 GCA_026400775.1 Alphaproteobacteria bacterium
GGCCCCCGATATGGAGCGGTGATGTTGGAAGCCGAAGCAACCATCCGCCTGAGCGTGTTCCTGGCCGTGCTGGCCGGCATGATCGTGCTGGAACGCGCGCTGCCCTGGCGCGTGGCACGGCCGCTGGGCATGTGGCGTTGGCCGCATAATCTGGGGCTGGTGGTGCTGGGCTCGGTGCTGGTGCGCCTGGTGGTGCCGGCCCCGGCCATGGGGGCTGCCTTCTGGGCCGAGACACGCGGCATCGGCCTGTTCCACTGGCTGGCGCTGCCGGGCTGGGTGGCGGTGCCGATCGCGGTCGTACTGCTGGATTTCCTGATCTACCTCCAGCATCGCGTCTTCCACGCGATCCCGTGGCTATGGCGCCTGCACCGCGTCCATCACGCCGATACCGAGATGGACGCGACCACGGGGCTGCGCTTCCACCCGCTGGAAATCCTGCTCTCCGTTTTCATCAAGATGGCGGCGGCCGTCGTGCTGGGCATTCCGCCCGAGGCGATGCTGATCTTCGAGGTGCTGCTGAACGCATCATCCATGTTCGAACACGCCGCCATCACGCTGCCGCCGCGCCTGGATTCGGCGCTGCGCCAGGTGATCGTGACGCCCAGCCTGCACCGCATCCACCACAGCGAACGCCGGCATGAGACGGACAGCAATTTCGGCTTCAACCTGTCGCTGTGGGATCGCTGGCTCGGCACCTTGCGTAGCCAGCCGGATGGGCCAATCACGCTGGGCATCGGCACCTACAACGCCGCACGCGACCAGCGGATCGACCAGCTGGTAGCCCAGCCCTTCCGCCGTCGGTAGAAGGCCGAGGGGCTGATTCACGCATCAGGCTGGTCCAGCCTGATCCGATCAGACCCTAATAGACCCGACCGACCGCGGCACTTTCGCGCAGACCTTCACGCGCTTCGCCCACGCTTTCGGACAGGTGGCGCAGATAATCTTCCACCACCGTGTCGTGGATGGGGTTGAGGTGCATGTGCAGGGCCCGACCATCGGCCATCCGACCCGGCAGCCAACCGCGCGCATCCATCGCGGCCGCGATACGCCCGGTGTCCAGCGCAGCGTCCTTCGGGCTAAAGACAAAGATCGCGTGCGGCGATGGTGTCAGGATATCGAAGGCCTGTGTGGCCGTGATGCCGGCCATCAGCCGGGCCTTGGCGTCCATGATGCGCTTGGCGGCGCGAATGTATCCGGCCTCGCCCAAGTGATGCATCACCGCCCAGGCGGCGGCCACAGCACCACCGGACCGCGTGCCCTGGCTGGTATAAGCGACATAGGGGCCGCGCTCCCAGGCGGCGCTTTCGAAGCGGTGATGCGCGCGCAAGGCGTCATCGGCGACCAGCAGCAGCGACGCGCCCTTGGCCGCCATGCCGTGCTTGTGGATATCGGCGCTGATCGATGTCACGCCCGGCACACGGAAATCCCAGGCGTTGAGCGCGTGCCCCATGCGCTCCAGGAACGGCGACAAGAAGCCACCGACGCAGGCATCCACATGCAGCCAGGTGCCGCCCCGCTGCGCGACGACGCCCAGCGCCGTGATGTCATCGATGATGCCGTAGGGGTAGCAGGGCGCCGAGCCGACCAGCGCGATGGTGTCCTCGTCCATCGCCGCTGCCATCGCCGGCACGTCGGCCGCGAAGCCCGCGCCCACCGGCACGCGGCGCACCGCGATGCCAAGATACCAGGCGGCGCGATCGAAGGTCAGATGTGCCGTGTCTGGCACGACGATATTGGTGCGGACGCGGCCGGCGCGCTCGCGCGCGGCCAGCAATGCCAGAAAAATGCTCTCGCTGCCGCCGGAGGTGAAGGTGCCGCCGGCGCCAGGGCCCGCATGCATCAGCGACAGGCCCATCTCCACCACCTCCCGCTCCAGCTTCGCGAGCGACGGGAAGGCGCGCTGGCCGAGATTGTTCTCGGTGAAATAAGCCAGGTAGGCCTGCTTCTGCACGCGCTCCAGTTCTTCATCCAGGTAGTAGAAGAACACCGCCATGCGGCCCTGTTTCCAGGAATAGTCGCGCGCCTTTGCGGCCTCCAGCGCAGCCGAAATCTCGGGCCAGGCCTGGCCGGTGGGGGGCAGGTTCTTCATGGTCGTCTCCCGGTTTGGATCAGTCCAGCATGGGCGGGCGGGCGCGCCAATCCTGTTGCAGCGCGCGCGGCCGCCCTTCAGGATGCCAGGGCAAGAGGATAGCCCGCATGATCGCCCGTCGCCCCCTGATGGCCGCCGCCTTCCGGACAGTCCAGAACTGGAACGCCTGCGCGACAGTTGGTTCGACGCGCCGGACCTCGCCGCGCAACAGGCCATCACGCGTCGCATCCAGGCGCAGGCGATGGTCGATGTGCCGATGGTCTCGGTCGGGCAATACTTCCTGACCACGGCGCATCGGCGCAATGTATCGGGGATTTTGGGCGGCGTCCCCTCCTTCTGGAATGTGCGGAAAAGCTGATGCGGATTGGTGTGATCGGCCTAGGCCGAATGGGGGGCAATATCGCGCGACGCATGGCGCGCGCGGGCGTCGCGGTTGCGGTGTTCGACACCGATGCGGGGCCGCGCGCGGCCCTGCGCGAAGAGGGCTGCACGCCCGCTGACAGCCTGGCCGCGTTGGTTGCATCCCTGCCCGCGCCCCGCGCGCTCTGGGTGATGGTGCCGGCAGGCGGCCCCACCCAGGCCACGCTGGATGCGCTGCTGCCGCTGCTATCGGCCGGCGATATGGTGATTGAGGGCGGCAATTCCTTCTGGAAGCATTCGCGCGATCGTGCCGCCGACTTCGCCGACCAGGGGGTGCACTACCTGGATGTCGGCACCTCTGGCGGCGTCTGGGGCCTGGCGCGCGGCTATTGCCTGATGATCGGCGGCGATGCGAATGCGGTGGAAGCGATGGCCGATGTGTTCGATGTGCTGGCACCAGGCGAGGCCGCGGCACCGCCCACGCCCGGGCGCGCACCCGGCGGCACCGCGCAGCGCGGCTGGCTGCATTGCGGCGGGCCGGGTGCCGGGCACTACGCCAAGATGGTCCATAACGGGATCGAATACGGCATGATGCAGGCCATGGCCGAGGGCCTGGACATGCTGGAAAACGGCCCGCTCGACCTTCCCGTGGACGAGATCACAGAGGTCTGGCGGCGCGGCTCGGTCGTTGCATCATGGCTGCTGGACCTGACGGCACAGGCGCTGGCGCAGGACCCCGCTTTGGAGGGCTTTTCCGGCCATGTCGGTGATAGCGGCGAGGGGCGCTGGACGGTCGACACGGCGGTGGAGAACGCGATCCCGATTCCGGTGCTGGCGGCCTCGCTCTGGACGCGCTTCGACAGTCGCCGCGCGGACAGCTTTGCCAACAAGGCGCTGTCGGCGATGCGCAAGGGATTCGGCGGGCATCTGGAAACCAAGTGATGGCGCACCGCATCCTGCTGATGGGTGTTTCGGGCAGCGGCAAATCCACTATCGGGCCGCTGCTGGGCCAGGCGCTGGGCGTGGCATTCGCCGACGCCGATGCGTTCCACCCGCCCGCCAACATCGAGAAAATGTCACGTGGCGAGGCGCTGAACGACGCGGACCGTGCGCCATGGCTCGACGCGATCGGCGCCTGGCTCGGCGCGCATGCCGGCGGCATAGCGGGGTGTTCGGCGCTGAAGCGGGCCTATCGCGACCGGCTGCGGGCATTGGCGCCGGGCTTGCGCATTCTGCATCTGTCCGGCGATGCGGCGATGATCGCCACCCGGCAATCCGCACGCAGCGACCACTTCATGCCCGCCAGCCTGATGGCCAGCCAGTTCGCCACGCTGGAACCACCGGGCGCGGATGAGCGCGCGATCATCCTCGATATCGGCGCGCCGCCCGCGGCCGTGGTTGCGCAAGCCCTTGCCGCCCTGCGCGGCCCGGACGCATCCTGACCGCCACAGGGAGAACCATCATGGACAGCTACGTGCATGGCGCGAGTGCCACCGAATTGCTGGGCGGCACCATCGGCGCCAACCTGGCCGCGACCGTGGCACGATACCCGGACCGCCCGGCGTTGGTGGTTCGCGCGCAGGGCGTGCGCTGGAGCTATGCTGAGTTCTATCGCCGCGCCGAGGATCTGGCCGCGAATCTGCTGGCGCTGGGGCTGAACAAGGGCGACCGCGTCGGCATCTGGTCGCCCAATAACTCCGAATGGGCGTTGACGCAGTACGCCACAGCCATGGCGGGCCTGGTGCTGGTCAACATCAACCCGAGCTACCGCCTGTCAGAAGTGGATTACGCGCTGAACAAGGTCGGCTGCGTCGCGCTGGTTGCGGCAACGAGGTTCAAGACCAGCGAGTATGTCGCGATGATCGAGGAGCTGGGTGCCGCGCGCCTGCCGACGCTGAAGCATCGCATCCAGGTGGGCGGACCGGCCGTTGCAGGCTGGATGCCCTTCGCCGATCTGGCGGAACCGGCGGGCCACGCGGCCAAGGCGCGGCTCGCGGAAATCAGCGCCACGCTGCAATCGGATGACCCGATCAACATCCAGTTCACATCGGGTACCACCGGTGCGCCCAAGGGTGCGACGCTGACGCACCACAACATCCTCAACAACGGCTATTTCACCGCACGCGCGCAGCGCATCACCGAGCAGGACAAGATCTGCATTCCCGTGCCGCTCTACCACTGCTTCGGAATGGTAATGGGCAATCTGGGCTGCACCACACATGGCGCCTGCATGGTCTATCCGTCCGAAGGTTTCGACCCGCTGGCGACGCTCGAGGCCATCGAGGCTGAGCGCTGCACCAGCCTCTATGGCGTGCCGACCATGTTCATCGCGCAACTCGACCATCCGGAGTTCAAGCGCTTCGACCTGTCGTCGCTGCGCACGGGTATCATGGCCGGATCCCCCTGCCCGATCGAGGTGATGAAGCGCGCAATCGCGCATATGCATATCAGTGAAGTGACCATCGCTTATGGTATGACAGAAACCTCGCCCGTCAGCTTCCAGTCCTCCATCGAGGACAGCATCGAGCGGCGAGTTTCCACCGTCGGACGCGTGCATCCGCATGTCGAAGTGAAGATCGTGGATGGCGAGGGGCGCGTGGTGCCGCGTGGGGCCACCGGTGAACTTTGTACGCGCGGCTATTCAGTCATGCTGGGCTACTGGGATGACCCGGCGCGCACAGGCGAGGCCATCGACCCCGCCGGTTGGATGCACACCGGGGACCTCGCGGTGATCGACGACGAAGGCTTCTGCAATATCGTCGGGCGCATCAAGGACTTGGTGATTCGCGGCGGCGAGAACATTTATCCGCGCGAGGTGGAGGAGTTTCTGTATCGCCATCCACATATCGCCGATGTCCAGGTGATCGGCGTGCCGGACCAGCGCTATGGCGAGGAGCTTTGCGCCTGGATACGACTGAAGCCCGGCGTGGATGCGACGGCGGAGGACATCCAGGAATTCTGCCGCGGCCAGATCGCGCACTACAAGGTGCCGAAGCTGATCCGCTTCGTCGATGCCTTCCCCATGACGGTCACCGGCAAGGTGCAGAAATTCATCATGCGGGAGCGCATGATCGAGGAGCTCGGCATCGCCGTGCAGAAGACAGCGTAGCGCGCGGTAGCCGTTCCTTCACTCCACGCCTATATGACAGACGTAGGAGAACAGCCGCGCATGGCCTCGCGCATCGACATCGACCACCGCACCCGCCTTGGCGCCGAGCGCCACCCGGAAAAGGCGCATCGGCCGGACAACCCCATCCAGCGCAAGCCCGCCTGGATCAGGGTCAAGGCGCCCACGCATCCGGTTTACGCCGAGACGCGGAACCTGATGCGCGCCAATAAGCTGGTGACGGTGTGCGAGGAAGCGGCCTGCCCCAATATCGGCGAATGCTGGTCACAGCGGCATGCGACCATGATGATCATGGGCGAGATCTGCACTCGCGCCTGCGCCTTCTGCAACGTGACCACCGGCCTGCCCAAGGCGCTGGATGCCGATGAACCGCGGCGCGTCGGCGATGCTGTGGCCAAGCTGGGGCTGCGGCATGTCGTGATCACCAGTGTGGACCGCGATGACTTGGTCGATGGTGGCGCCGAGCACTTCGCCCAAGTGATCCACTCCATTCGCGCCGCCGCGCCTGAGACCACCATCGAAATCCTGACACCCGATTTCCTGCGCAAGGATGGTGCGCTGGAGGTGGTGGTGGCCGCGCGCCCCGATGTGTTCAACCACAATCTGGAAACCGTGCCGCGGCTTTACCCCACCATCCGCCCTGGCGCTCGCTACTATCACTCGCTGCGCCTGCTGGACCGCGTGAAGCAGCTGGACCCGACCATCTTCACAAAATCCGGCCTGATGGCGGGCCTCGGCGAGGAGCGCATGGAAGTAGCGCAGGTGATGGATGATCTGCGCAGCGCGGAAGTGGATTTCCTGACCATCGGTCAATACCTGCAGCCGACGGTGAAGCACGCCGCCGTGGCCCGCTTCGTGGAACCCACCGAGTTCGAGGACTACGCGAAAACCGCCCGCGGCAAGGGCTTCCTGCTGGTCTCGGCCACACCGCTGACCCGCAGCTCCTATCACGCGGACCGCGATTTCGCGGCGCTGAAGGAAGCGCGCATCAGGCAGCTTGGCCGCGATCGTGCGGGCGTGCATTCGCCGGAGCGTGAATTGCTGCCGCAGAACCCGCCCGCGCTCTGATGCCCACCCACGCGCAAAAAAAGGTGCTGCGCCATACGCCCGAGCAGATGTTCGCGCTGGTCGCCGATGTGAAGCGCTACCCGGAATTCCTGCCATGGTGCACCGCCTGCAGAGTCATCAGCGCCGATGACGCGAAACTGGTCGCGGACATGACCATCGGCTTCAAGATTTTCCGCGAGACTTTCCGCAGCGAAGTGACGCTCGACCGCCCCGGGCTGGTCGAGGTGCGCTACCTCGACGGCCCCTTCCGCTATCTCAACAACACCTGGAAATTCATCCCGCACCCAAACGGCGTCGAGGTGGATTTCTTCGTCGATTTCGAATTCCGCAGCGGCATCCTGCAGGCCGCGATCGGCGTCGTATTCAACGAGGCGGTGCAGATGATGGTGCGCGCCTTTGAACGACGCGCCATGCAACTCTACAGACGCGCACCAATCCCGGCCGCGCCCGCTCCGGCGAATCAGGCGGCCGCCCGGTAATCCGTGTAGCCGCAGGCATCACCATCATAGAAGGTAGCCTTGTCGGGCGCCGCCAAGGCCAGGCCACCCGCCAAACGCGCCGGTAGATCGGGGTTGGCGATGAAGGGCCCACCGAAGGCAATGGCCGCGACACCAGCCGCCACATCCGCCTCCGCCCGCGCGCGATCATGGCCGGCATTCAGGATCACCTGGCCCGGATAGTTCGCGCGCACCAGCGCCGGCACGTCGAAGCCGGGCTGCATGTTCATCACGTGCAGATATGCGAGTTTCCGTTTGGCCAATTCGCGCATGACATGCGCGCAGGTGGCGGGCGCGTCGGCATCTGCGACGTCGTTCAACGGGTTGCCCGGTGAGAGCCGCACGCCCACGCCGCCGGCGCCGATCGCAGCCACCGCAGCATCGGTTGCGGCCAGCTGGAAGCGCGAGTGGTTCTAGACCGAACCGCCCCACTGGTCACCGCGATCATCCACATTGGATACCAGGAACTGGTTGGGCAGGTAGCCATTCGCGCCATGGATTTCGACGCCATCCAGCCCCGCTTCGGGCGCCAGCCGCGCGGCCGTGCCGTATTGCGCGACGACCTCCTCGACCTCCGCGCCGGTCAGCGCGCGCGGCGTGGAATGGTCGCGCATCGCGCTGCCGGTAAAAGTCCGGCCGGGGGCTGCAATGGCCGACGCGCCGACAGCTTGGGCGCCCAGCACTTCCGCATGCGCGATGCGCCCGGTGTGCATCAGCTGCACCACGATGCGCCCGCCCTTCGCATCCACGGCGTCCGCAACCGCGCGCCAAGCCGCGACGTGGCTCGCGTCAAACAGCGCTGGGATATTCGGGTATCCCGCGCCGAGTGCCGCCGGCGCCGTGCCCTCGGTGATGATCAGGCCCGCCGAGGCGCGCTGCGCTTAGTATTCGGCGTTCAGCGCATTCGGCACGCCGCCGGGCGAACGGCTGCGCGTCATCGGCGCCATCACGATGCGGTTGGCGAGCGAGATGTTGCCGAGTTGGGTGGGGCAGAACAGGTCGACCATGGGAGAGTTCCTTCGACGACTTGTGTGCGCCCGCTGCGCGCTGCGTGGAAATACGCTTTGTTGATGACGGCCATTCACCGTCTGGTGCCGCACCCTGCCCCGCCCTATCCTGCCAGCAGGAGGAACCAGCCATGAACGCCACCGACACCAAGGCCGCGCGCACCGCGGCCATCGGCGCCGCCTTCGCCGATGTGCGCGCCATCGAACACACGCAGGGCGTGACGCCCGCCGCGCTGGAGGCGATCCGCGCGCGGCTGATCGAACTGGCAGGACAGGAACATCTCTTCCCTTCCGCCGAATTCCCGCCGCCGCCCAATGGCGAGAAGGGCTCCAACCGCTATTTGCTGGTCGAGGCCGAGGGCGGGCGCTTCGCGATGTATCTGAACGCGCTGAACCCCGGCAACGAGACCAAGCCGCATGACCACACCACCTGGGCCGTGGTCGTCGCGGTGGACGGGCAGGAACTCAACAAGGTCTACAAGCGCCTCGATGACGGCAGCGACCCCGATCGCTGCGAGATCGTGCTGGACCATGAGGTGATGGTCGAACCAGGCCGCGGCATCTGCCTGATGCCGGATGCAATCCATTCGATCCACACCACCGGCACGCGGCCCACACGGCACATTCATATGTATGGGCTGGCGCTCGAAAAGCTCGATGGCCGGAAGGCGTATATGGCCGAGACGGGCGAGGTGGTTCCCTACAACAAGAACTTCATGAAGCCTTCCGCCGAAGCCAAGGCATGACCGGCGCATGAGATCGCGAAGCGACGAAGTCGCGCAGCGTGAACCGGCAGCGCCGATGAATGCCGCCGCGTTGAAGGCGGCCCTCCATGATGGCCGCGAAATCGCCATCCTGGACGCGCGCGAGGAAGGCGAGTTCGGCGCCTCGCATTTGTTCTGGGCGGTCCCCTGCCCACTGTCGCAGCGGGAGTTGCGTGCACCGAAACTGCTGCCGCGCAAGGCCACGCGGGTGGTCTGCACAGACGGTGGCGAGGGCCATGCCCACACACTGGCAGCGTGGCTGCGCACGGCCGGCTACAGTGATGTCAGCGTCCTCGAAGGCGGCACGCCCGCCTGGAAAGCCGCCGGCTACGTGCTGTTTTCCGGCGTCAACGTGCCCTCCAAGGCGTTTGGCGAATGGGCCGAGCACCACTACCACACCGAAAGCCTGGACCCGCCGGAACTGAAGGCGCTGATGGAAAGCGGCCAGCCCTTCGCCCTGTTCGACAGCCGCACGCCGGAGGAATTCCAGCGCATGACCATCCCCGGCGCGATCAACGTGCCGGGCGGCGAATTGGTGTATCGCATCGGCGACCTGGTGCCCGACACCGGCACCACCATCGTCATCAACTGCGCCGGCCGCACGCGCAGCATCATGGGCGCGGAATCGCTGCGCCGTGCGGGCGTGCCAAACCGGATCGTGGCACTGCGCAACGGCACCATGGGTTGGGAATTGGCGGGCATGCAATGCGACCGCGGCAAGCGCGACAGCTACGCGCCCGGCACGCCGGCCACTGCAGAACTGGCGCTGACGCGCGCCGACAGCTTCGCGCAACAGGCCGGCGTGCGCATCCTGCCCGCAGCCCAACTGCCCGCGCTGCTAGCCGACACATCGCGCTCCACCTATTGCCTGGATGTGCGCGCGGCCGAGGAATATGCAGCCGGCCATCTCCCCGGCTTCCGTCACGCGCCCGGCGGGCAGCTGGTGCAGGCGACCGACCAATGGATCGCGGTGCGCCATGCGCGCGTGGTGCTGACGGACATGGGTAATGGCGCGCGCGCCCGCATGTCCGCCGCCTGGCTGCGCCTGATGGGCCAGTGGGAGGTGCATGTGCTGGAGGGCGTGCCCGATCTGCCCGCCGTCGGCGCACCGGCCATGCCGCAGGCGCCGACCATCACCGTGGCCGAACTGGCCGCCACGCCGGATGCGCTGGTGCTGGATTTCGCGCGCAGCATCGCCTTCCGCGACGGGCATATTCCCGGCGCGCAATGGGCGGTGCGCACGCGCCTGCCGCCGCTGCCCGCGCGCCCGATCGTGGTGACCGCGCCCGATCCCGCGCTGGCCGATCTGGCCGCCGCCGACATCCCCGGCGCGCGCGTGCTGGAGGGCGGCAATGCCGCCTGGGTTGCATCGGGCCGCGCGTTGGAAGCCAACCGCCTGGTGCCGGCGGACCAGGACTGCATCGATTTCTACCTGCGCCCCTATGACCGCAACAGCGGCATCGAGGAAGCGATGCGCGAATACCTCTCCTGGGAGATCGACCTTGTGCATGAGGTCGCGCGCGATGGGGGTTCGCACTTCGGCCAGGTCTGACGTTCAGGCCGGCAGCGCGTCCTGCGGCAGGATGAAGGGCAGGTCGGTATCCGCGACCTTCGCACCCAGGCGCGTGCAGAGCGCATGCGCCTGGCCACGATGATGCGTCTGGTGGTTGAAGAGATGCGTCACCAGCAGCCATGCTGGGCGCGTCAATTCACGACCCGCGCCGCCGCTGAACCAGGTGTGCGGCGCGGCCAGCCAATCGGGTGACACGCGCGCGGCCCAGTCGATGATGCGCGCATCCTGGTCGGTGCGGCGCGCCTTCAACTGCGCCCAGTCGGGCTCCCAGTCCGCGCTGGCTGGGTTGCCGATTTGGGGCTTTTCCCACCCGTCGAAGCGTGACATCCAGATCGCGTCGCCCCACAGTAGGTGCGAGAGCGTGCGATGCAGGCTGCCGAAAAACGCGCCGTGATCCGCGCGCCGCGCCGAATCGTCCAGCGTGTCGGCGGCGGCGTAGATGCGGCGGTTCATCTCGGCATTGTAGGCGGCCATCACGCGTGCATAGTCCGGGGTGATCATGGCGCGACCTCCTTGAAGAAGAACAGCACATCCTGCGGCACGCGCGCGAGGTCCAGTTCCAGCCGCGGGATGCGCCCTGCTTCCTGCCAGCCCAGGCGGCGGAACAGCGCCTCGCCGGCCGCGCCCGCGCGGGTGTCCAGCGTCAGCACGCGACGGCCGAGCCGGGCCGCGGCCTGTTCGGCGCGCTGCACCAGGGCGGTGCCCACACCCTGGCGGCGATGGCCGGGCGCGACCATCAGCTTCTCCACCTCCACACGGTGCGGCTGGTTCTGCTGCACCTGCAAGGCCAGTTGCACCGAACCGGCAAGCTGGCCCTCATGCCAGGCCAGCAGCAGCAGACGGTGGCCCTGCGCCACCTCGGCACTCACGCCGCGCCAAAAGCCGCGCGCGACATCCGGCGCCAAGGGCGGCAGGTACGACAGCGACGCGCCCTCGGCTACGCATTCGGCCAGGATGCGCGACAGCGAGCGTTCGGCGCTGGTGGCGGCCGCGGCGTCCATCGCCTCCACCACCAGGCCCTGCGCGGGCTTGGTGTAGCGGAACTCCAGGCTGCGCGAGAGATCATCCAGGATCCGGATCGCGCCCTGCCGGACATAGCCGCGCTTCTCGTAGAAGGCATGCGCGGCCTCGAAGCGTGTGTCGGTCCAGAGCACCATGCGCGCGGCGCCGGCACCACGCGCATGCGCCTCCGCCATGTCCAGCAGCCGCTGCGCCAGGCCGCTGCCGCGTGCCGCACGATCGAGGTAGAGGCGACAGATTTCATAGGCGTCATCGGA